>JBEVIF010000274.1:0-3836 GCA_040510795.1 Acidimicrobiia bacterium | reverse complement strand
CGGGTGATGCTGACGGCGAGCTCGGACTCGATCTCGGCTCTCCGGCTGACTGCCGTGTCGACCAGCCCGGCGGCGACCTCCGCTTGGCGCTCCGCCGCTTCCGCCTCTTGCTCCGACTCGTCGACGGTCTGAGCGCTCGCTGGATGGTCGTATGGGACCACGCCAAGGGCGAAGGTCGAGACAAGGGCGAGGATGGTCAAGAAGCGCAGCACACGCATAAGAACCCGAGGAGCGTAATGAAAGGTCAGAGGCACGAGAAGTGCAGATCCCTGACATGGGCTAGCGTGCCCGGCCTATGGAACGGCTGAATGTGCAGTCGGGGAGCCCGTTCGAGGCTGCAATTGGATTCAGCCGCGCCGTGCGAGTGGGAGATCGGGTGATCGTGTCCGGCACCGCCCCGATCTGGCCCGACGGCTCGGTGAATCCTGACCCGCTGGCCCAAGCCCGACGCTGCCTGGAGATCATGCTCAGCGCGCTCGGAGAGGCGGGTGGGAGGGCAGAGGACGTGGTTCGGACCAGGACCTATCTGCTCGACGCCTCGGATGCGAAACAGGTGGGGGAGGCCCATCATGAAGCGTTCTCGGGAATCAGACCGGCCTCGACAATGGTTGTTGTGAGCGGATTGCTCGACCCCCGTTGGAAGGTCGAGATGGAGCTCGAAGCGGTCATTGCCTGACTGCCCACATTGGAGGTTGCGATGTTTGGACGTAGGAAGACCGAGATGCCGGATGCTGGGGCAGCTCTTCCCGGACGTTCCACGGCGGTGGAGGTTCCCCCGGCCCATTTCGTCAACGGGAACCCACTCGTGGGTCCCTTCCCGGAAGGGACCGAGACGGCGGTGTTCGGGATGGGTTGCTTCTGGGGCGCCGAGCGGCGGTTCTGGAAGATGGATGGCGTCTACAGCACGTCCGCCGGTTACGCGGGTGGATACACGCCCAACCCGACCTACGAAGAGGTGTGCACCGGCCGTACCGGCCATTCGGAGGTTGTGCTCGTTGCCTATCGACCCGAGGAGGTCTCCTACGAGGAGCTCCTGAAGGTGTTCTGGGAAACACATGACCCGACCCAGGGGATGCAACAGGGCAACGACATCGGATCGCAGTATCGATCTGCCATCTACACCACGACCGACGAGCAACTGGAGATCGCCAAGTGGTCCCGGGACAAGTACCAGGCCGAGTTGACGCCGTTGGGCTTCGACGACATCACCACGGAGATCACCCCGCTGGGCGAGTACTACTACGCCGAGGACTACCACCAGCAGTACCTGGCGAAGAACCCACACGGATACGACTGCCACGCCAACACCGGGATCGCTTACCCGGTGGGCTGAGCTTCAAGCGCTCAGTCTCTATATCGCGTCTACGCCGGATCCGTTTTGTCGCCCAGGGTCACCGAGGCGGCCAGTGCCTCTTGGACCACGGTCTCGACCGGCAAGTCGGCCTCGATGTCCGCTTTCACGTCAGGGGTGACTCCCACCGAACCGAAATCGTGGCCTTCGGGAGTCAACCAGCGGGCGATCGTGAGCTTGAGCGCCCCGGTGTTCGAAAGGGCGAATCTCTGCTGGACTGTGTTCTTTCCAAACGTGTTGTCGCCGACCACGGTTGCCCTGCCCCTTTCCTGAAGCACCGCCGACACGACTTCGGAGGCGGAAGCGCTGCCCTCGTTGACGATGACGATCACTCCCATGTCTTCGGGCACGATCGGGTTTCCGGTGGTGGGATAAGAAGTCGATGAATCGGGGCCCTCGGTGACGACGACGTCTCCGTCGGGGAGAAAGGCCGAGGCGACCTCGATTGCCGTGTCGAGGAGTCCCCCGGGGTTGTTCCGCATGTCGAGCACGATGGACTCGACACCCTGGTCGAGCAGCGATCCAACATGCTCCACGAAAAGCTCGTCGGCATTGTCTGTGAATGCGTTGAGCCCGACATAACCCGTGTCTCCGACCACCTCGCTCACTACTGCCTGGACGATGAACGAGGCGCGGGTGATGGTCACGTCGAAGACTTCACCATCCCTTTCGATGGTCAGCACCACATCCGAGCCCGCCGGGCCCCGCACCGTTGCGGTGACTTCGTCCACAGTCCAACCGGAGATGTCGTTGCCATCCACGCCCAGGATCAAATCGTCCGGTTGGAGGCCGGCCGTGTCGGCGGGAGTGCCATCGACGGTCGAGACGATGTTGATGATACAGGTGTCCGAAATGATGTTGCAATCCTCCCCGCTGACCGAGTCCTCGGCAGTGACGAGGGCACCTATCCCCTGGATCTCGCCCGCCTGCTCCTCCTCGAGCAGGTCCACCGCCTCGGGGTCGAGATACACAGAATGGGGGTCGAGACCGAAAGTTGCCATGCCATGGACCATCGCCTCGGCGGCTTCGGCGCCGGTCTCGGCTTGAGTCAGCGCGGCCTCGCAAGTCTCGAGGAAGGGGGTGGCCGGCGCGACGCAGACCAGCTCGGATCCGGAGCTTGCCCCGCCTAGACCTTCCAGGCCGTGAGCTGCGGCCCCGGCCAGCTCGGTATCCGATATCTCATCGACATAGTGACGACGAATCAGGTCGTAGGTCTCACAAACGATCTCCACCTCGGGCTCGACGGCGTCGCATCCGACGAGGCGCATCGGACGTCCGGCAGTCGCCGTGGTGACCGGTGCCTCGTCGGCCTGCTGGGTCGTGGGCGAAGAGGGCGCAGTCGGGGTCGGAGCGTTGTCGACGACATCGCAGGCCGTCAGAACCATGATCGAGGCGAGCAGGAACGAGACGAGGCGCGTGCGGCTCATTGCTCGGGGTTGGCCGGCAGTGCCCATGGAGGCTCGCTTCGCCATGCTCCATTATCGGTCCGGGTCGGCCATTACCGTCGCGGAAGATGCATCTTCGAGTCACGCTTCTTGCAACAGGTGGGGCAACGGTCACACGTGACACCAGGGATGGCCGGTGGGTGGAGCCGTGGGGAGAGCCTGAGGAGGTCATCTCTCCCGGTCTCTGGGCCTTGCCCGGGCTGGTCGATGGGCATGCCCATCTCGCCCAGGGCGGTGTTGAAATCCGCCCGGGAGACCTCGACGGAGCCACCGTCCTCGCCAAGATGGCACTTGGAGCAGGTGTCGGGTTGATCCTCGACAAGGGATGGCGTGACCTCACGGTCGTGCATTTGATCGACAAAGTCCCGGCAGCAGAGCGCCCCGAGATAGAGGCAGCAGGGTTGGTCCTCACCGTCGAGGGTGGTTTCTGGGAGGGCTTCGGCCGAAATGTCGCCCCAGGAGATATCGGCAACATGGCCGCAGTCGCGGCGGCCGAGGGTGCCGGCTGGATCAAGCTGATCGGAGACTGGCCGAGGAAGGGCGTTGGCCCGGTTGCCAACTTCGCTGAGGAGGAATTGAAGGAGGCGGTGGATGCCGCCAGAGAGCACGAGGCCAGGGTGGCGGTCCACACCATGGCGCGGGAGGTCCCGTCCATGGCAGTGCGGGCAGGAGTCGATTCCATCGAGCACGGGCTGTTCCTGACCGACGACGACGTGGAAATGCTCGGGGCCAGGGGAGGGTGCTGGGTACCGACCGTCCTTCAAATGGAGGCAACGATCAAACAACTCGGTGAGAGGTCGTCGGGCGGGCGGTTGCTGCTCGAGGGCCTCGAGAACGTGAGGGCGAGGCTCGCAACCGCCGTCGAGGCCGGCGTCCATGTGCTCACCGGCACCGATCTCGCCATCGGGACCCATGAGGTAGCGTCGGAGGCGATCCGTCTCTGGGAGTTGGGCATGGCTGCCCCGGCCGTGATCGAAGCCGTCTCCTGGTCGGGGTTCAGGGCGACCGGCCGTCCGGTCGGGTTCGACCTCGGCAGTCCG
>JBEVIF010000273.1:0-7190 GCA_040510795.1 Acidimicrobiia bacterium | reverse complement strand
CCAACTGTCGCCAAAAGCACGTTCGACCCAATCGGTCAGCAGCCAAAGGGCCACTACCGCGAGACGCGGACTGACCCCCAGGAGTATCAGAAACAGACAACCCACCCGAACTCCTCGCTCTAAGTGTGGACATTCAACCTCAGGAGCCGCGGAAAGCAATCATGCAAAGTGGGGTCGTTCCATTGAACGTCACTCCAACTTCATCATGGACACGGCGCTCGTCGACGGTGCGATGCCGCGTAGGGTCACGTCAGGTGTGGATCGGCACCGAGCTGATGCCAAACCCCGAAGGAACATGCGAGGTGGACACCTGTGATGGATGGACTCCATTTCGCCAACAGCGTGGCTGTCGGCGGCTTCGACTGGACAAGCGATTTCACCACCGTCGACGTGGTCGCCGCAATGCATCCCACGGCAAAGGCAGGGTGACCTACTGATGACAGCATCAAACCCGCCCAACAGTGCTCCTGCGCCCGCCGAGGGCTCTGCAGGTGGAGGCGGTCGGGTCCTGGTCACTCTCATCCTGGTCGCCGCGGTAGCCAATTTGAACCTGTCGGTGGCGAACGTGGCACTCCCCTCGATCGGCGCCGCTTTCGACTCGTCGCAGACGACCCTGAACCTCATCGCCGTCGGTTATTCCCTGGGGTTGGCAGCATCCGTCCTCTATCTGGGTGCGGTCGGCGACCGGTACGGCCGCAAGATGCTGCTGCTCCTCGGGGTGTCGCTAGCCATTCCGGCCAGCCTGCTCGCCGCCTACGCCCCCAGCGACGAGGTCCTCTTCGCAGCAAGGCTCATCGGGGGCGTCGCCGCAGGAATGGCCTACCCCACAACCCTCGCGCTGATCACTGCCCTCTGGTCCGGGCAGGCGAGGACCAAATCGATCGCCCTCTGGTCCGGGAGCGGAGGCGCGATTGCTTCCCTCGGTCCGCTGGTCGCCGGCGCGTTGCTCCTCCAGTTCTGGTGGGGCTCGGTGTTCCTGATCACACTGCCGCTGGCCGCCGTCGCGCTGTTCATGGCGTTCCGGTTCGTGCCCAGCCATGTCAACGAGACCACCGAGCCTGTCGACAACCTCGGTGGGGTCCTTTCCATCGTTCTGGTGTCGAGCATGATCCTCGCCATCAACTTCGCACCGGTGCAGGGGGAGGCAACTCTCGTTTTCTCGCTCGCGATCGTCGCCCTCGCCTCTGGAGCTGCCTTCATCATCCGGCAACGGCGGACCAGTAGCCCTCTCTACGACCTCGACATCGCCAAACGTCGCATCTTCTGGGTCGCAGCTGTTGCCGGGATCATCGTCTTCGGATCCTTGATGGGCGCCATGTTCATTGGCCAGCAATTCCTGCAGAACGTTCTCGGCTACTCCACCCTCGAGGCGGGTGCAGCCATCCTTCCGGCGGCATTGCTTATGGTGGTCGTTGCTCCTCGCTCGGCGAAGCTGGTCGAGAGGAACGGCGCCAGAGCAACCCTGCTGCTCGGATACCTGTTTTGCCTCTTGGGCTTCCTGACCATGCTGTTGCTCTGGGCTGAGGGGACCTCCTATTGGCAGGTCGGGCTCGGGTATGCCTTGATGGGGATCGGGGTCGGGTTCGCCGGCACGCCGGCCTCGCACTCGCTTACTGGCTCGGTGCCGGTCAAGCGAGCTGGGATGGCCTCCGGCACCGCAGATCTCCAGCGCGACCTCGGTGGGGCCATCATGCAATCCATTTTCGGGGCCTTACTCACGGCCGGGTACGCAGCGGCGGCGGCGGTGGCGATCGGCTCGTCACCCGAACAGGCTGAGATCACTTCGTCGGTTCAGAGCCAGCTAACCAAGTCGTTCGCTGGAGCCGAGGCTGTGGCCGCCCAGTACCCGCAATACGCCAGCGAGATCACCGCGGCGGCCAAGGAGTCCTTCCTACAGGGCGATCAATGGGCGTACATGGCCGGCATCATCGCCGTCCTCCTAGGGGCGGCGATCGTCTTCACCCTCTTCCCCAAGAAGGACGAGGAGGAAGCCTTCCTCGCAAGTTATGCCGCCGAGGATGCTGCCTGAGTGGGATCAGAGCAGGTCGGAGAGCCCCTTGAACAGCTCTGAGTGGATGCTGCGACGGCACTCTATGTGATGAACCTTGGAGCTCCCGTGCAGAATGGGCCCAGCGCAGATAGACACCGGTCTGCATTCCGAGGAGTAGAGGGCTGGGAATGATCGAAAAACGCAACAGGGCCGGATGAGCAGCCAGCAGTCAGGACCTTCTGGGGAGTCGCTGGTCGGGGATATCGAGCAGGTGTCAGCCGGCGTTCCGATCCGGGAGCGTTACGGCCTCATGTTGCTGATCATTCTGGTGGGGTACGTGCTCTCGGGCGTCGACACGAGTCGAATTCTGATTGCAGTCGACTCGATCCTCTGGGTCACCTTGCTCTTGGCGGCGCTTTGGTCACCTGGAGTCCCGAAGCGGCTGCGCCGGGTCGGCCTGGTGGCGACCCTCGTCGTCCTGTTGACGACGCTCTCGCTCGGACTCTTTGACTCCGATACGGCGGATGGCTGGAGACTGGCGCTTCTCGCCGTGGCACAGTTCTCTGCGATCCTCGCCGTCCTGAACAGGATCACCCGTCACGAACACGTGACGATTCAGACCGTCATGGGAGGGGTGTCCTCCTACGCCTTGCTCGCATTTGTGTTGGCGTCGGTCCTCCACAGCCTCGAGCTCCTCACGAGCGCTAACACCCTCAACGGCGTGGTCGCTGCAGGCGACTACATCTACTTTTCGTTCGTGACCCTGACCACCGTGGGCTACGGTGACATCACCCCGGCCACGGAGTTAGCCAAGCGACTGGTCGTTGTCGGGGCGTTTGTCGGGCAGGTGTTCCTGATCACCTTCGTTGCCCGCTTGGTCTCGTTGTGGACCGGCCGCTTTCGCCGCTGATCGCGATCCGACTTCTACGGATTCATCACCTTGTTTTTTTGGACCGCGAACTCCTCGTCGGTGAGGACACCGGCTGCGTGGAGGTCTCCAAGCTGCTTGAGCTGGGCCAGCATGTCGTCGGTGCCGGAGGCAGGGGCGGCAGCTGGTGGCGGTGGTGGCGCCTGCTGGTAGGCCTGTTGTTCCTGGTAGGCCGCGGCATCTTGCTCGTTCGCCCAGCGCTCACCCTGACGGCGCGACACTCGGTTGGACACGGCAGTGGCAGTGCCGGCGATGGCGGCGGTGCGGGCTACACCTCTAATCAATCCCATTGTTCTCGTTCCTTTCGGGATCAGGCCTCGGCGGCTTCGAGCTCGTCGAGGGTGGCGATCAATGCGTTGACCGGTATGCGACCGGAGGCGACCAATTGAGCACCGCTCTTCCGCAACGCAGTTGCGAACGGCGCTGCCCAGGTGTTCTCGTAGACGAGGATCGCAGCAGCAACCCCAGGTTCCAACGCAGCGCCGGCTTCTGCGTAGTCCTCCTCGTCGAGCAAGCCGGACGACGCTTCGGCAAAGACCAACAGGTCGTTGGTACCGTCTCCGTCGAAGTCGGCGATATCGATCTCGAGGACGTTGCCCGCGTCGTCCTTCTCCACGAAAGAGAAATCCAGTATCCGAATCAGACCCCGGTTGACCAGATCGACCAGATGGGGGAAAGCCTCGCCATTCGGAGGCGAGCCTGCCGGCCACTCGACAATGAAATAGTCGATGGGTCCAATCATTTCTTCGCTGCCGCTCATTTGCATCCTTTCGATCGGCAATTCACGAGGCACCAACTCTTGCACACCTGGCACCTTCCATCCTTCAGATCCGGTTGGCTCATGCCAGGCTTTCGCCCACATTGCACGATGCGGGCGTCCCCGCAGCCAATAATGCTCTGTTCGAGTGAGGAATGGAAATGACAGGACCTGAATCACACGCTGAGACGCCCAACCAAGGCGCTACCCCACCAGTTTCGTGGAGCGAGAAGCGCATGGAGATCATCACCGTGGCGATTCTCGCCTTTGCCGCGCTCTCGACTGCGTGGAGCGGATACCAGGCATCGCTTTGGGACGGCATCCAGTCGAGCAACTACACCCAGGCATCAGGGTCACGCACCAATGCAGCCCAGCAACGCACGGCTGCCAACCAATTCCGTCTGGCCGACCTGAGCGTGTTCGAGAACTACATAGACGCCGTCCTCTTGGAACGCCCCGCCGTCGCCGATTTCTACTTCGAGCGGTTCAGAGACGAGTTCAGAGTGGGCTTCGACGCTTGGATGGCTCTCGATCCACTCAACAACCCCGATGCCCCGCCCAGTCCATTTGCCATGCCGGAGTATCAGCTTTCACAGGACGCGGAGGCTGACCGCCTCGAAGCACGTGCCGACGAGCTCTTTCAAGCAGGAGAGGATGCCAACACGATCTCCGACGTCTACACGATGACCACCCTTCTCTTCGCCGCCGCGCTTTTCTTCGCTGCGATGGCCGAGCGGTTCGAGTACTTCAAGGCCCAGGTAGCCCTCCTTGTCATTGCCGGGATAGGCCTGGTCATCGGGCTCGGAATCGCGCTAGGACAGCCAATCACTAGCGGTTAGCGCCGGCGCCTCACAGCGTGATGACGACCTTGCCCCGGGCATGGCCCTCCTCCTGATAGCGCAGAGCATCTGGGACCTCGGACAACTGGAACCGCCGGTCGATGATCGGAGTGACCTTTCCAATCTCTAGGAGGGCTTTGATGAGGTCGAGATCGGCCCGATTGTTCGCTCGCCACATGAAGGTGCCCATTCGTTTGTCGCTGGTCACAGAGACCCCGGCCCCGACGAGGAAAGCCTGAGCGAACCCGGTCAGTCTGCGGGCGATGAGGACGTAACGCCCTCTCGGAGCCAACGAGCGCCGGTAATAGAGGACCGAGTGCTCATCGACGATGTCGAGGATCAGGTCATAACGACGCCCGTTCGTGGTGAAGTCTTCGTGGGTGTAGTCGATGAGGTGGTCCGCTCCGGCCGACTGCATCAGGTCGAACTTCCCGCCGTGGTCGATTCCGGTCACCTCGGCGCCGAATGATTTGGCGAGCTGAATCGCAAATGGGCCGACGCACCCTCCCGCACCATTGATCAGGACCTTCTCGCCTGGGTTGATCTCTCCGTAGCCGAGGAGACCCTGCAGCGCCAGGACCCCGGAGTGAGGGACCGTTGCCGCCTGCTCGAAAGTCACGCCCGACGGCATGGGTGTGAACGCCGTCTGCGGGGCACAGACGTACTCGGCAAAGGCGCCCTGGCCGAAGTCGAACAAGTCCGCCCACACGTCTTCCCCGACCCCGAGCGACGTCACGTCTCGACCAACGGCCTCGACCCGGCCGGCGACATCGAGACCGATGCGGTCGCTTCGGGGGCGACTTATCCCCGATGCGACACGAGCGGCCGCCGGCCTACCTCGCAGATAGTCGAGGTCGGCGGTGTTGACGGAGGCAGCGTGCACTTTGACCAGCACCTCGACATCTCCGGGCACCGGCTTCTCGATCTCCTTCAGCTCGAGCACATCCGGTGAGCCGTACTCCTCGCGGACGATGGCCTTCAAAACCCGCTCCTGGATTGCTCAGATGGTGACAACGACCTTGCCCCGGGCGTGTCCCTCGCCAACGTATCGAACGGCGTCGGGTGCCTCGACCAGCGGATACGTCCGGTCCAAGGCCGGCGTGAACTTCCCGGCCTCTGCCATCTCAGCGAGGGCCCGTAGGTCTTCCTGACGTTCCGTCGCCATCAACGCCAGCAGCCTCTGCTTGACGAACGGCGAGAGCAAAGCCACCGGGATGATCCGGTCGGCGGGACCGACCCAGGCCCCGCCTTCCTCGCCTCCGACAATGACGAGGGTCCCCTCGGGGGCGAGGGCACCTCGGAGCTGAGAAAGTGACCGATTGCCCGCGTTGTCGATGATGAGGTCATACCGGGCCGGGCGGTCTGCAAAATCCTCACGTGTGTAGTCGATGACGTGATCGGCGCCGATCGACGCGACCAGATCCACCTTTGACGTGCTGCACACCCCGGTGACCTCGGCTCCGAACGCCTTGGCAAGCTGGACTGCGAACGTGCCCACGCCGCCACCGGCACCGATGATCAGCACCTTGTGTCCCGGTTTCACCTGTCCCTTGTCACGCAGAGCCTGGAGTGCGGTCATCCCCGAGATGGGGATCACGGCCGCCTCCTCGAAACTCAGATTGCGCGGCTTCAGTGCCAGCTTGTCCTCACGGGCCGCGGCATACTCGGCGAAGGAGCCCTCGCAGGTCCCAAAGACCTCATCCCCGGGTTGGAATTTTGTTACTGCGGCTCCGACCGCTTCGACACGCCCGGCGACATCCCGCCCTCGCACCGGGTATTTCGGCTTGGTCAGGCCGTAGCCCATGACCCGGACCAGATAGGGCAGCCCGGTCATGATGTGCCACACGCCAGGTTCGACACCGGCGGCATGTACCTGCACGAGAACCTCGTTATCGCCGATGACCGGCGGATCGATGTCCCTCAACTCGAGCACATCGGCCGAGCCGTATATGTCCTGCACGATTGCCTTCATCATGACCTCCTCGATCACTCGTACGTTGTAAGTCGTATGGTGTAAGGTACCTCGTACGACGTAAGGCTGTCAAGTCCCTTTCAGACTTACCTCGTACGATTAGAATCGGAGACCGATGGCAACGCAGACCGAGCCGAGACCGAGAGCCCGTGATCCGTTGACACGGGATCGAGTCCTGCGCGCTGCAGTCGACCTGGCCGACCGGGAAGGCATCGACGCCCTCACCATGCGCAACCTGGCCCGCGAGCTGGGCGCCGAGGCGATGTCGCTCTACTACCACGTGGCCAACAAGGAGGCAGTCCTCGACGGCGTGGTAGACGTGATCATGGGAGAGATCAACGGGGCCGTCAGCGCGGTGGACGGTCCTCCGGCGACCGAGGACTGGAAGGCAGTGATGCGCTCGAGGATCCTCGCCGCCAGGGAAGTCCTACTCCGACACCGCTGGGCCTCTCGACTGATCGAGACGCGAACCGCGATAAGCCCGACCACGATGCGCTACTTCGACGAACTGCTCGGGGTGTTGCACGATGGCGGTTTCTCATACGACCTGGCCCATCACGCTATGCACGCTCTGGGCAGCCGCGGCTTGGGCTTCACCCAGGAACTGTTCGAGCCAGAGAACGCCGAGGAAGGCGACGAGGACATGGCGGAGGCGATGGCCGAGATGGCCGATGAGTTCCCGCATCTGACCGGAATGATGATGG
>JBEVIF010000272.1:0-4312 GCA_040510795.1 Acidimicrobiia bacterium | reverse complement strand
CACCACGGTTACTTCGCCCTAGACGAGGTCGATCTCTCCCGGTTCGAGCCGAGGGGGGCGCCACTACATGCCCTATTCGGGGAAAAACGCCTGGAGCGAAGCCAGATCACCAAGCAGGCCGACGTGGTGATGGGCCTCGTGCTGCTCGATGCTCTGCAGCAACAGGAGTTGATCGAGGTCAATCTCGACTACTACGGACCCCGGACCGATCACGGCTCGTCGCTGAGTCTGGCCATGCACTCGCTGGCCGCTTCGATGGCAAGGCGACCCGACCAGGCCTTCGACTATTTCCGCCGGGCCGCCGCCATCGATCTCGAGGACTCGATGTTGAACGCGAGCCACGGGATCCACGCAGCCACCCAGGGCGGGTTGCTCCAGGCGGCGCTGGTGGGATTCGGCGGTCTGCAGCTGACAAGGGACGGACCCCAGACCGTCGCCCGGCTCCCGGATCATTGGGATTCCCTGGGCTTCTCCTTCGTGCACCGGGGTACCCGGCACGAGCGAGAAGTCCGAGGAGGCAAGCCGGCCCGTGAGGCAGAGGCCCCACGGGCCGACCACAACGGAGGAGGATAAGTATGAGACACAGGACTTACGTGGTCCTGGTGCTCCTGATGGCTCTCATCGCCGCCTGTGGCGACGGCGGGAGTACGGATACGACAACTGCGGGTGCGACCGAGACCACCACCGGTGACACCGCAGGTGCGACCACCACCGCGGCCGGAGAGGCCACGACGATGGCCCCCGAAGAGGGATCGTTGGAAGGGGTCGAGCTCAGCCTGTGGGGCTGGTCGTCATCCGACGCCGAGAACACGGCGTTGAGTGATCTGGTGGCCCAGTTCTCCGAGGAGACCGGGGCAGTGGCCGCCTTCCAGCCGCAGGCCGAGTACGACGTCGCCCTCCAGGCGGCGTTGACGTCGGGAGACCCGCCCGACGTGTTCTACGTCGACAGCTTCCGTCTTCCCGACCTGGCCGATGCCGGGGCGCTGGCCCCGGTGCCCGAGGGAGCGGTGAGCAACCCCGACGACATCTACCCGTCGTTGCGGGAGGCATTCACTTACAACGACACCTGGTACTGCCCGCCCAAGGACTTTTCCACCCTGGGGTTGGTCTATGACCCCGACGTTCTCGAAGCTGCAGGAGTTGCCGTGCCCACCACCTGGGAGGAGCTCGCCGCCGCGGCCGAGACCCTGACCACAGGTGATGCAGCGGCAGTCGCAGGTGGCACCGCCCAGGCCGGTCTGAGCATGGGGGTGGAGTATCCGCGTTGGGGAGCGTTCATGTTCCAGAACGGGGCGGCCATGACCAACGAGGACAACACCGCGATGACCCTCGACACCCCCGAGGCACGGGAGGCGATCGAGTACGTGGCCGGTCTCTATCAGGACGGCTACGCGGTGAAGCCTGCCGCGGTCGACTCCGGATGGTCCGGTGAGGCCTTCGGGCAGGGCAAGGTCGCCATGGTGGTCGAGGGCAACTGGCTGCCCCCGGCAATGGCGGCCGACTTCCCCGACCGCAACTTTGCGGTCGCCGAGTTGCCGACGGGCCCGGTCGGACCGGGCAACTTCGCCTTCACCGTGTGTTACGGGGTGGCGGCGGATGCGGCCAATCCGGAGGCATCATGGGCGTTGGTCGACTACCTGACCAACGAAGAAGGCTCCCTGGCCTGGACCGAGGCGTTCAGCGTGATGCCGGCCCGTCAGTCGGTGGCCGAGCAGTGGATCTCGGCCCATCCTGAGCTCGAGCCCTTCGTGGCGGGCGCCGACTACTCCCAGCGTTGGGGATTCGTCCCCGGTTTCGGCGACGTGCTCAGTGTGTTCAACACCGGGCTCGAGGGCGTGGTCGACGGGAACATGACCATCGATCAGGTGATCGCCGACACAACCGCCGCCGGGGAGGGGGTCCTGGGCGGATGACATTGGGTTCCGGGGGCCGGGTCGATGACCCGGCCCCCGCGGTCTCATTGCCTGAGGCGCCTCCAATTGTCTCGGAGGCGGCACCCGCCGCTGCGGGGCCGCTGAAGGTCAAGCGGGGGAAACCGATCCAGGGCGCATCCGGTCTGGGTTGGATGTTCAGCGCTCCTGCTCTGATCGGGCTGCTCGTCTTCGTGGCCATCCCCATCGTGATCGCCGCCTGGGTGAGCTTCCGCGACTGGAGCGGGCTCGTGTCGCCTTTCGACACCGAGTACATCGGGTTCGAGAACTACAACGACCTGCTCTTTCAGGACGGGGTCCGCCGCACCGACTTCGCCCTCTCCATCCGCAACAACTTCTACTACGTGCTGTTCGTGGTCCCGATGCAGACCACGCTGGCCTTCGTCCTGGCCGTGATCCTCAACAACAGGTTCCTCAAGGGGAAGGGCTTCTTCCGCACCTCCTACTACTTCCCCTCGATCACCAGCTCGATCGCGGTGACCCTGATCTTCGTCTTCCTGTTCCAGACCTCAGGGGCGATCAACGCCATCCTCCCCTTCGAGACGATCAACTGGTTGGACAATGCCCACGGGTTGTTTCACAACGCTTTGGGCTTGATCGGGGTCGAAGAGCCGCCGACCTGGATGATCGAGAACGGGTTCATGGGAGTGACCTATTGGCAGTGGATCGCCGGCCCCAGCGTCGCCATGTTCGCCATCATCCTTCTCGTCACCTGGACCTCGATCGGTACCTTCATGCTCATCTTCCTCGCCGGGTTGCAGTCGATCCCCGAGTCGGTGGAGGAGGCGGCCAAGGTCGACGGCGCCTCCACCTTCCAGACTTTCTGGCATGTGATTGTCCCGTTGATGAAACCGACCATCTTCTTCGTGGTCACCATCGGTCTCATTGCCACCTGGCAGGTGTTCGACCAGATCTACGCCACCAACTTCGGCGGGCCACAGAAGACCACGATCACCCCCGCCTTCCTCATCTATTTCCAGTCGTTCCGCAACTCCCAGGCCGCCCTGGCCGCGGCCATCGCCATCCTGCTGCTGTTGGTGATCATGATCTTCACTTTCCTCCAGCGCCGCCTCATCAAATCGACCGGGGACGTCTGATGGTCGCGGCAACTGCTCGATCTCCGGGAGAGGGAGGAGGGTGGCGTCGATTCCTCGGCTATGTCGTGTTGATCTTCTTTGCCCTGGTCTTCATCTTCCCCTTCGTGCTGGCGCTGGTCTCCTCGTTCAAGACGCTGCCCGACATCCAGGCCAACCCGGTGCAGCTCTGGGCCGATCCGGAGTACGGGGGTTGGACGCTCGACGGGATCCGGGGGCTGAATACCCAGAGTGTCCGCATCCCCCGCTGGGCGCTCAACTCGACGGTGGTCACCGTGATCGCCACGCTGGGCCGGGTGTTCCTGGCGTCGCTAGCCGGCTACGCCCTGGCCAAGATGTCCTATCCGGGCAAGCAGATTCTCTTCGCGCTCATCATCGTGCTGCTGGCCGTCCCCGGGGTGGTGTTGTTGATCCCCAAGTTCCTGATCCTCAAACAGCTGGGACTGTTGAACAGCTATGCCGGGCTGATCGTCCCGTTGATGTTCGACGCCTTCGCCATCTTCCTGATGAAACAGTTCTTCGAACAACTCCCCGACGAGCTGATCGAGGCAGCGGCCATCGACGGGGCCTCGGCCTGGCAGACCTTCACCCGTGTGATGCTGCCGTTGGCGTTGCCGGGATTGATCGCCCTCACCATCCTCTCGGTGCAGGGGATCTGGAACGAGTTCCTCCACCCTCTGATTGCGGTTCCCGCCGCTCCCGAGCTGGCCACCCTGCCCCTGGGTCTGGCCAATCTCCGTGCCTCGTTCGGAGAGGCCCAGCCCTGGAACACAATCCTCGCTGGGACCCTGATCACCACCATCCCCATCGCCATCGTCTTCTTCGTCTTCCAGCGCTACTTCGTCCAAGGGGTGGCCGCCACCGGGGTCAAGGGCTGAGCCCGCTGCTCCGACTCGAAGGCGGGAAGGTGGTCATCGACCCCAAACGGTGTCGGGCTGTGATCTTCGACATGGATGGGGTGATCACCGACTCGGTCCCGGTGCATCGCCGTGCCTGGAAGGAGACCTTCGACTCGTTTCTCGATGAGATCGGCTCCGATGGTCCTCGCTTCGATGAGGTCACCGACTATCTGACCCATGTCGACGGCAAGCCTCGTTACGACGGGGTGCGTGACTTCCTCGCATCCAGGGGGATCGAGTTGCCCGAGGGAACACCGGTCGACCCGCCCGAGGAGATGACGGTGTCCGGCGTCGGCAATCGGAAGAACGAGATGTTCCTAGAGGCTTTGGCTGAAGGCGGGGTCGAGCCCTACCGGTCGACGCTGGATCTGATAGATGCGCTGCGCGC
>JBEVIF010000271.1:0-4741 GCA_040510795.1 Acidimicrobiia bacterium | reverse complement strand
CGGGACTGACCCAAAAGGTACCCGGGATCTGCATTTGTGTAGCTTTCGGCCATGCTTACGAAGATCACCTTGCCGGAGACCGAGCTTCCCACTCACTGGTACAACGTCGTCCCCGATCTGCCGGTGCCCCCTCCGCCCGTGCTGCATCCGGGGACCCATGAACCGGTCGGCCCCGATGATCTCGCCCCTTTGTTCCCCATGGATCTCATCCTGCAGGAAGTGAGCAGCGAGCGATTCATCGAGATCCCTGAAGAAATCCGCGAGATTTACCGCTTGTGGCGCCCTACCCCGATGTATCGCGCCCACAACCTGGAGAAGCTGATCGACGGCCCGGCTCGCATCTATTACAAGTACGAGGGAGTCAGCCCGGCTGGCTCGCACAAGCCGAACACGGCTGTGGCCCAGGCCTACTACAACGCCAAGGCAGGGGTGAAGAAGCTCTCCACGGAGACCGGCGCCGGACAGTGGGGCTCGGCACTCTCCTTTGCCTGCGCCCTCTTTGGCCTCGAATGCGAGGTCTTCATGGTCCGATCCTCGTTTGACCAGAAGCCGTATCGCAAGGCGATGATCGAGACCTGGGGCGCCACGGTCCACTCCTCGCCTTCGGAGCTGACGCAGGCCGGCCGCTCCATCCGTGAAGCCGATCCCGACACGCCCGGCAGCCTTGGCATCGCAATCTCCGAGGCGGTGGAGGTGGCGGCCACCGATGATGACACCAAATACTCCCTCGGCTCCGTGCTCAACCACGTCCTGATGCATCAGACGGTTATCGGCGAGGAGGCCCTCAAGCAGCTGGCACTTGTCGACGAGACGCCCGATGTCATCATCGGCTGCGCCGGGGGCGGTTCCAACTTCGCTGGATTCAGCTTCCCCTTCGTCAGGGAGAAGTTGGCAGGGAAGATGGACCCTGTGATTCGAGCCGTCGAGCCGGCGGCGGCGCCATCCTTGACCCGGGGCAACTATCAGTTCGACTTCGGGGACACGGTCGGGATGACGCCACTGGTGAAGATGCACACCCTCGGCCACGACTTCGTACCCGACCCGATACACGCCGGCGGTCTTCGCTATCACGGGATGGCGCCGCTGGTATCGCTGCTCAAGGAGGAAGGGATCATCGAGGCCGAGTCCCTCCAACAGACGGAGGCCTTTGGCCGCGCCGTGCAGTTCGCCCGGGCCGAGGGGATTATCCCTGGTCCCGAGCCCGCCCATGCCGTGGCCTCGGCAATGATGGAAGCGGAAAAGGCCAAGGAGGCAGGTGAGGAGAAAGTGATTGTCTTCAACCTTTCCGGCCACGGCCACTTCGACATGGCCGCCTACCAGGAATACCTGGACGGCACCCTCATCGACTTCGAATACCCTGCGGAACGCATCGCCGCCGCCATGGAGCGCGTTCCGGTGGTGGCCGGCTGAGGCCGCGTTCCTGAGATAGAGGAGAGAGATGACGCGATTGTCTGACATGTCCGGAGAAGAGCTGCAGCAGGTGCTCGATGTCGTCTCCGGGGCCGATAGCGTCGAATTGAAGCTCACCTTGGTCGAGACGAAGCGAGCCGGGGTGGCTCAGGCACTGGGCATCGATCCCCTGGATGCCCAGCTTCGCCAGGTGTTCTTCCTGGACACGAAGGACCTAGCTCTCAACGAGGCCGGTGTCGTGGTGCGGGCCCGCCGCCGTCAGGGGGAGAAGGGCGACACCGTAGTCAAGATCCGGCCTGTGGACCCCGCCGAGATCTCTGACAACCTTCGGGCCGAGAAGAGGTTCGGCGTGGAGGTTGACGCGATGCCAGGCGGCTATGTCTGCTCGGCGTCCTACAAAGGTTCGGCTGACAATGAAGAGATAAAGCAGGTTGCCGCAGGTGAACGTTCGGCGCGCAAGCTCTTCTCCAAGCGTCAGCGCGCCTTCTTCGCGGACCACGCGGCGAATGGCCCTGCTCTCGAGGATCTCCAGGTGCTGGGACCGATCCCCACCTTGAGGGTCAAGTTCCAGTCGAAAGGGTTCAAGCACCCGATAGTGGGCGAGCTGTGGCTCTATCCCGACGGTTCGCAGGTCGTGGAGTTGTCGACCAAGACATCACCGTCCGAGGCTTTTCAGACCGCGGTGGAATGGCGGGCGTTCCTAGAGAGCAAAGGTGTCGATGTGTCGGGAGAGCAGCAAACCAAGACCAAGACCGCCCTGGAGTTCTTCGCCGGCGGCACCTAGAGGTCCTCACCTGCCTGACGTGGAGAAATGCTGGTAATCCTTGGGCGAGGACCAGGTCCCACCCCAAATCCAACCGTGGGCGGTGAAGGCGTCCACCACGACGTCACCCTCGTGGATCATGCCGGGTGCCTCGAGGCTGCGATCGGCGTAGGCCGCGCCCTCAGGGGGCAGGACTATTTCGCCGACCACATACGGGTTGACCAGGGGGTTCATGTCGATGGCCGTCCCGTAGGAGTGCTCTGACCACGACGACCCACCGGTCACCGCTCGGCAATTGAATGCGCTCGTGTTGTTGGCCGCCATGCTCAGGTCGTCGTTTCCCTCGTAGACATCGACGGGTTCGATGCGCTGGATCGGGAAGCGGGCTTCGAACAGCCGAGACATGATTTCGACGATGTCCTCTGCCACCTCGCCGGCGACGATCAGCCTTCCGGTGTGCACCTCTCCGTCGTACCCGATATGGGAGACGTCCACCGCACGGAGAGATTCCACATCCAGCGGGCAGCCCTCACGCCATGAGGAGGGGAGATCGGCTCCGCTTACCAGGCCGATGGATGACTGGAAGACCGGCGACGAGAGAGTCGTGTTCGGGGCGGCTGTTGTGGTGGTCGGGGCCGTCGTCGTGGTCGTCGATGTCGTCGTGATGGTCGTCGAGGAGGTGGAGGACGGCGCGACGGTGGTCGTGACCGCGACAGCAAACGTAGTTGGGGTCGGCCTGGAGTCGAGTTGGAGCGACAACAACACCAGGCCTGTCACGCCGATGACGGCTGCGATCAGGAGCAGCCGGCTGCGGTTCAGCGGTCCTGGCTTTCCCAGCTGGTGAGACCCTCGTCGACCAGATCGAGGGACCAGTCCAACTCCTCCCGGGTCGTGATCAACGGAGGGATGAAGCGAATCACGTTTGCATCCGGGCCACAGTTGATGATGATCAGCTCACGGTCGAAGGCGTGTTTCTCGACGTGGCTGAAGGCCTTGGCGTCCGGGGTGCGGCTCTCCCGATCGGTCACCAGCTCGACGCCGATCATGAGGCCGAGACCGCGCACGTCTCCGATGGTGGGATGACTGTCCGTCATCTCGTTGAATCGCTCGAAGGCGCGCTTCGACAGCTCACGCGCGTGGGGGAGGAGGCCCTCCATCGTATCGATCACCGCCACAGAGGCCGCGGTCGAGACCGGGTTGCCGCCGTATGTAGTGCCGTGCGCACCCCTGGGCCAGGCATCGATCATCTCCCGCGAGGAGCCGTATGCCGAAAGGGGGAGGCCGTTGGCGATCCCCTTGCCCATGGCCATGATGTCCGGCTTGGCGTCGTAGTGATCTGAGGCGAACCACTCGGCGGTCCGCCCGAAACCGGACTGCACCTCGTCGTAGAGCAGCTTGATCCCGTGCTCGTCCGCCATCTCACGCAGAGCATCGAGGAAGCGAGCCGGCGCCGGGTAATACCCACCCTCGCCCTGAACCGGCTCGATGAGAAAGCAGGCGATGTTCTTCGGTGTCACCACGTGCTTGAACATCATCCGCAACTCGTTGAGGGAGAGATCGGTGGCCTCGTCCTCGGTCAGGCCCCATCGGTAAGGGTGGGGATAGGGGGTCACGAACACCGAGCCGAGCACCGGGTGATATCCATCCCGGTATTTCGCATTCGAGGTCGTGTAGGTGACCGACCCCATGGTGCGGCCGTGGAACGCACCCCGGAATGCGATGACACCCTGTCTGCCCGTGGTGTGCTTGGCCAGTTTCACTGCCGCTTCGACCGCCTCGGCGCCGGAGTTGGCGAAGCTGAACTTCTCGATTCCGGGTGGCGTGATCGCCCGCAGACGCTCGGCGGCCTCGACGATCGAGTCATAGCGGACGATGCAGCCCGAGTGCACCAGGGAGTCCAGCTGACGATGTGCCGCCTCGAGCACTACCGGGTGATTGTGGCCCAGGTTGGTCACCGCGGTTCCGCAGGCGAAGTCCGCCCAGCGTCTCCCGTCGACGTCGGTGATCCAGATCCCCTCGGCCTTGGCGGCGTGGATATCCGTGTCGAAGGCGAGCACGGGGGCGAGAACGTCGTTGTGTCTGCTCAGGAAATCGGACATCGGGGGATGCTACCGGCTCGTTGGCGCCGGTAGAAGTGGCCAAACCGAATGCAGGGCGTCATCTATTCCGTGACGCCCTGCAACGGAATGCGGTCGTGGCTACCGGTTCTTGATGCCCAGATAGATACCGGCCACACCGTCGATGAGGAGCAGGACGGCGAACAGGGTTATCAGGAGCTCTGTGGAGAACTGGGCGTTGAACAGGATGAGGAGGCCGATGAGGACACTGACCGCCCCGAACACGAAGGCACCGACGCCACCGCCTCGGAAGGATCCGATGAGGGCGGTCACTCCCACCCCGATTCCGATGATGCCGAGAATGACGCCAATGACCCCTTGGAACACATCGGCGGCCTCGCCGGGGTTGGTCAGGACGAGGAAGCCGGCCACGACGCCCAAGACGCCGATTATCAGCTTCCACCACATGTCGGTGCGGTCGACAAAGACTGCGAAGATCATGAAGGCGCCC
>JBEVIF010000270.1:0-5199 GCA_040510795.1 Acidimicrobiia bacterium | reverse complement strand
TCGCGAGATGCGAGATAGTCGTTGACGGTGACCAGATGCACGCCCTTGCCGTTGAGGGCGTTGAGATAGGCGGGCATGGTCGAGACGAGGGTCTTTCCCTCACCGGTCTTCATCTCCGCGACCATCCCCCGGTGCAGTGCGGCCGCGCCGATGATCTGCACATCGAAATGCCGCTGGCCCAGCACCCGCTTGGCAGCCTCCCGCACGGTGGCAAAGGCCTCGACCTGGAGCTCGTCCAAGCTCTCGCCGGCCGCGATGCGACTACGGAACTCTGTTGTCTTGGTGGCTAGGTCCTGGTCGCTGAGCGCTTCGAACTGCGCCTCGACGTCGTTGACTGCCGCGACGATGCTCTGGAACTGTTTGAGTGTCTTGCCTTCCCCGGCGCGCAGGACCTTGGAGAGGATTGGCATTGGGATTTCATGCTACCGGTAGGCCCGAGTTGACCCACTTCCTGAATGGAGGCGAGCCGGGTCAGCGGACTTCGATCAGGCCTTCGCGCTGCGCCCAGCTGACGGCCTCGAACCGGGATTTGAGGCCCAGCTTGTCGAGGACGTTGCGCACGTGGTTGCGAACGGTGTTCTCGGAGATGTACAGCTCAGCCGCAATTTCTTTCGAGGTCTTGCCGGCGCCCACATAGCCCAGGATCTCGAGCTCGCGCCCCGTCAGCTCAGGGCTACGGGCCATTGCTTCTCCATGATGCCGGAGCAGGTCACGTAGGACACTGAACAGTTTGCCGCCCATCGCCGGAGAGATGGCGGCGCCCCCGGCAAGGACATCGTGCATGGCTGCCACGAGGCGTGGCAGCGGCGTGTCCTTCGTCAGGTAACCGGAGGCCCCGGCCTTGACGGCTGCCAGCAGGTCCTTGGCCGATTCGCTCGATGTGAGCAGCACGACCCGGGTGTTGGGACATGATTTGATGATCGCTCCGACCACCTCCACCCCGGACATGCCGGGCATGAGCAGGTCCAGCATCACAAGGTCGGGTTGGTGCACTCTGGCCATGTCGATGGCACGCATGGCATCGGCGGCCACCGCTTTGACTTCGAAGCCTTCCTGGACGAACGCAGCGCGCAACGCCTCGCGAAACAGCTCGGCGTCGTCGACTATCACCACGGAGGCCATCAGCTCAAGCCTCGAGGTGCAGGATGTCGATAATTCATGTGTTCTCCACGTTGGATCGTCGGGGACTAGACACCGTATCGGCCAGAGTGGCCGCCAACACAAGCGCGATTCGCTCAGATCCCAATGTCTTCACGGCAGAGGTGATCGTGGCCCCGGTCGTGACCACGTCGTCGACAAGGACTACGGGTCCCAACACTGCCTTCGCCGCCTTGAGCTCCGGGGGTGGGCGGTTGTGGTCACCCCCTGCCCGCCGAGGAGCATGAAGGGGCGCCGAGAAAAGGTCGATCAGCGGCACACCCATGGCCCGTGCGAGCCGAAGACCGATCTCACGGGCGGGGTCGATTCCGTAGCGGACTTGACGTGACCAAGTCCTGGGCACAGGGACGACTGGAAGAGGCGGCACTCGAGGGGAGACCGAGGCCACCACCAGATCGGCGAACGAGGTCATGCCCCTGTATTTGAGCCCGTGCACGAGCTCACGGGCCACACCCTCGTGTTCGAACGCCGCCACCAGCCGGATGCCGCCATCGAGTATCCGTTCCGGCGCAGGACGCAACTGGGCGCGGCAGCGGGGGCAGAGGAACCCGCGACTGGACGTATGACACCCTTGGCAAAGCATTACCACGACCATATCGATGGTCCGGGACAGAAACTATGCAGTTCCTTCCTGCCATCCGGAGAGATATGCCACCTGGTCCTCGGTGAGGCTGTCAACTCCCCCGCCGAGGTGCTCGAGCTTGATCCGTGCCACCTCGGCGTCGATCTCGGTGGGCAACGTGTAGATCTTCGCCTCGAGGTCATCCACGTTCAACGCCAGGTATTCGGCAGCGAGCGCCTGGTTGGAGAAGGACATATCCATGACGTCTGCGGGATGTCCCTCGGCGGCTCCCAGGTTGACCAGCCGCCCCTCGGCGATGACCAGGAGACGTCTGCCGTCCTGGACCTCGAACTCCTCGAGATTGTCCCGGATCTCACGACGGGCCACCGATGCCGCTCGCAGTGAAGCGAGGTCCAGCTCGATATCGAAATGACCGGCGTTGGCGAGGATCACGCCGTCCTTCATCACGTCGAAATGCTCCATCCTCAGCACGTGCTTGTTCCCTGTCACCGTGATGAAGACATCGCCAACTCGAGCCGCCTCGGCACCTGTCATGACCCGGAACCCGTCCATCGCCGCCGCCAAGGCACGCACCGGGTCGATCTCGACGACGATGACGTTTGCCCCCAGCCCGTCGGCCCGGTTGGCCACGCCGCGCCCGCAATCGCCGTAACCGATGACGACGAAGTTCTGTCCAGCCAGGAGGATGTTGGTGGCACGAATGATGCCGTCGATCGCCGATTGGCCGGTCCCGTAGTGGTTGTCGAACAGATGCTTGGTGGCCGAGTCGTTGACTGCGACCACCGGTACTCGAAGGGTGCCATCGGCCGCCATCGCCTTGAGACGGATGACACCGGTGGTCGTCTCCTCGGTGGAGCCGATGACCTCGATGTCCCGCCGATCGGTGTGGAGCAGAGTGGCCAGGTCGGCTCCGTCATCCATCGTGATCGCCGGTGCGTGGTCGAGCACGGCGTGGATGTGCTTGTAATAGGTATCGGCGTCCTCGCCACGGATCGCAAACACAGGGATGCCCTCGGCGACGAGGGCAGCGGCGACATCGTCCTGGGTCGAGAGCGGGTTTGAGGCACAGAGCAGAGGATCTGCCCCGCCGTCCCGGAGGGCCAGCATCAGATTGGCTGTCTCGGCCGTCACATGGAGACAGGCGGCGACGACCAGCCCATCGAGGGGCTTCTCCTTGGCGAACCGTTCCCGCACGGTGGCCAGCACCTGCATGCGGCGCCCGGCCCATTCGACTCGTCGGGCGCCAGCCTCGGCGAGTGCGGGGTTGGCAATGTCGTAATTCATCTCAGTCCTTCACCAGTAGTTTCTTCAGCTTCTCAATGGTCTCGACCGGTACCGGGTCGACACCCGCCTCGCCGGCCAGCATGTAGGACACGAGGTCCCCGCTGATCGTGAGTGACATCAAGCGAGCGAGTTCCGATTCGCCCCGCGCCGACACCTCCCCGAGCCACGGCACCGCGAACTCGGTCAGCTGAGACGTGTGATCGAGTCTTGCCCGAACACGCTCATGGTCGGCGACGTCGGTCAATGCCACCACGCCGATCGATTCCCGTGTCATCGACGGCAGCGTCTCCCACCCAACGATCTCATTGTGGTCGAGCTCGGGAAGAACCGACCACCAGGCCGGCATCTTGGCATTCTCGTTGATCTGGGTCTTCCATCGCTGGGCGGCCGTGGAGCTGATAGGACCGCCCCCGTAGACGACGGTGACCCGGCCGACTAGTCGCTTTGCCAGCCCCTGTGCCATGTCCCAGGTTTCCGAGCCCTCGGTAGTGGCGGCGTCGACAAGATCGGCCGCTTCATCGAGAGCGGCGGCCTGATCGGGCACGACACCGAGCGTGTTCAAGAGTCTCGCCAGGGCGCCAGCCAAATAGCCGACGGCGGCCCGAGGTTGAAGCCCTGCCGGAACTGCGATCGTGGGCCACGCATTGCGGGCCGACATCTCGGCCAGACGCCCACCGGTGGTCACGGTCACGATCGGGAGTCCGGCGGTAGCCGCAGCCTCGACCAGATCCAGGGTCTCCTCGGTATTCCCGGAGTACGAGGCAGCAACAACGGTCGGCTTGACACGCTGCGCCCATCCGGGAAGCGGCGAATAGCCCTTGTGGACGGCAACCCGCCCGAAGGTTCCGGTCGCCAGAGCCGCCCCAAAGTCGCCCGCTATCCCGGAACCCCCCATCCCGCCGACGAGGATCTCGTGATTGGCAGGCAGATCGGGCACTTCGAGGTCGCGTGCCCAACGAATCTGGTCTCCGAGGGTCCGGATCATGTCGAGCATCTCACTCATCGGGCCCACCTTCGGCTTCCTCGACCAGCATCACGGGTATCCCGTCTCGGACGGGATACCTGCGGCCACATTCCGAGCAGACCAGCCTCGAGGCGGCCTCGTCCTCTGTGAGGTCGGCCTTGTCGACGGGGCAAACCAGGATCGCGGCCAGCTGCGGATCGATCAGACTCATTTCTCCTCCTCGAGGGTGGCTGCCAACTCGTCCACGGTCGCGTTCAGGACACGATTGTCAGCCGATTCGACATTCAGTCTCAACAACGGCTCGGTGTTCGACGGCCGCAGATTGAACCAGACGTCCCCAAGATCGATCGACATCCCGTCGATGTGGTCCACGCCGGCGTCGGGATACATCGCCTCCACCCGTTTCATGGCTGCATCGACGTCGGAGACCACGAAATTGATCTCCCCCGATGCCCGATATGGCTCTACGTCGCGACGGAGGACTGAAAGAGGTCGACCAGCTTCTGAGATCACTCTAAGGAGGACGAGCATCGCCAGCATCCCCGAGTCGGCCCGGAAGTTGTCGGCGAAGTAGTAATGGCCGCTGTGCTCTCCCCCGAAGACAGCGCCCGACTCCGCCATGACCTGCTTGATGTAGCTATGACCGACCCTGGTTCGAATCGGCGTCCCCCCGGCGGCTCTGATCGTCTCCGGGACGGCGCGAGAGGTGATCAGGTTGTGGATGATCGAAGCACCAGGATGCCGTTCCAGCATCCATCGGGCGATGAGCGCGGTGACGGTGCTCCCGCTCACCGCCTCTGCGTTGTCGTCGATGAAGAAGGCGCGATCGGCGTCACCATCAAACGCGACACCGAGGTCGTGCCCGCCGTCGGCCACCTTCTCGATCAGATCACGCAAGTTCTCGGGCTGGATGGGATCCGCAGGGTGGTTGGGAAAGGTGCCGTCGGGCTCCAGGTAGATGCCGTCCAGCGTGGCCTCGACACGGGCGAAGACCTTCTCGATGGTCACTCCAGCCATACCGTTCCCGGCATCGACGGCAACCTGCAACGGGCCGATCGTGGACCCATCGACTATTTCGAGAAGGTGGTCGACATAATCGTCGATGACGTCCACGGTGCGGAGCGAGCCGCGAGAGGCAGACTGATTTGCCTCACCCTCGATCACCGCCTTCTTGATGTCGTCCAGTCCCGTGTCCGCGCCCACGGGAGCC
>JBEVIF010000269.1:0-5326 GCA_040510795.1 Acidimicrobiia bacterium | reverse complement strand
GGCCGGGACCGGGGTGGATCAAGTACTGGCTCTGGAGCCCGATGGGGTCTTCGTCTCCAACGGTCCGGGCGACCCGGAGCCTTTGGTAACCGCGACCATGACGCTGCGCGGGCTGCTGGGGAAGGTCCCTCTGTTCGGAATCTGTCTCGGTCATCAGGTGCTCGGCCTGGCCACCGGCGCCACCACCTACAAGCTCCCCTTCGGGCATCACGGAGGCAATCACCCCGTACGACGTCTCGAGGACGGAAGGGTGGAGATCACCGCCCAGAACCACGGGTTTGCGGTTGACATGTGGTCGCTGGCGGGCCGGCCGGCGCCGGCGAGGTCGGGCCTGGCCGGCCCGGACCTGCTCCCCGAGGTGGTCGAGAGCCGGTTTGGCCCTCTGATCCCCACCCATCAGAACCTGAACGACGGGACCCTCGAGGGGATGCGACTGGTGGATGTACCTGCGTTCTCGGTCCAGTATCACCCCGAATCTGCTCCCGGGCCACGTGACGCCCGAGGCCTCTTCGACCAATTCACCCGGCTGATCGAGGGGGAGAGCGGCTGATGCCGGCGAGACGCGATCTGAGATCGATCCTCCTCATCGGCTCGGGGCCGATCGTCATCGGCCAGGGCTGTGAGTTCGACTATTCGGGCACCCAGGCGGCGAAAGTGCTCCGGGCCGAGGGATATCGGGTGGTCCTGGTCAATTCCAACCCAGCCACGATCATGACGGACCCCGAGTTCGCCGATGCGACCTACATCGAGCCGATCACGCCCGAGGTGGTGGCGGAGATCATCGCCAGGGAGCAGCCCGACGCTCTCCTTCCCACCCTCGGCGGCCAGACCGCCCTCAACGTCGCCTCCGAGCTCGCCCGAAGGGGGATCCTCGAGCGACTCGGCGTCGAGATGATCGGGGCGGGTCTGGAGGCAATCGAGCGAGCCGAGGATCGCGGCCTCTTCAAGGAGACCATGGAGAAGGTGGGTCTCGAAGTGCCGCGGGCCGGATACGCCCGCTCGATGACAGAGGCGGTGAAGATCGCACATGAGATCGGTTTCCCGATCATGGTGCGCCCGTCGTTCATCCTCGGCGGCGGGGGTACGGGCATTGCCGCCGACGATGAGGAGTTCATCGAGGTGGCACGCCACGGTCTGTCCACATCTCCGGTGTCGGAGATCCTCGTCGAGGAATCGGTGGAAGGGTGGAAGGAGTTCGAACTCGAAGTCATGCGTGACCATATGGACAACGCGGTGATCGTTTGCTCCATCGAGAACCTCGACCCGATGGGGGTGCACACGGGGGATTCGATCACGGTGGCACCAATCCAGACCCTTTCCGACCGCGAGTACCAGGAGATGCGGGACGACGGAATTGCGGTGCTCCGGGCCATCGGCGTCGAGACCGGCGGCTCCAACGTCCAGTTCGCGGTCGACCCCGCCACCGGACGACGTCTCGTGATCGAGATGAACCCGAGAGTGAGCCGTTCTTCGGCACTCGCCAGCAAGGCGACCGGATTCCCCATCGCCAAGATCGCTGCTCTTCTCGCCGTGGGTTACACCCTGGACGAGATCGCCAACGACATCACGGGGGCGACGCCTGCTTCCTTCGAGCCGGCACTGGATTACGTCGTGGTCAAGGTCCCGCGTTTCGACTTCGCCAAGTTCCCATCCGCTTCGAACCGGCTCGGCACTTCGATGCGGAGCGTCGGCGAGGCGATGTCGATAGGCCGCACCTTCCCCGAGGCGCTCCAGAAGGCGCTGAGAAGCATGGAGAACGGGCGTGACGGCCTCAACGCCGATCCGGGCGAACACACCCTGCGCGATATGAACGATAGCGAGCTGAGCGAGGCGATTGCGCACGCCACACCGAATCGAGTGTTCGCCGTCGGCGAGGCGTTGAGACGAGGATGGGGAGTCGCCGAGGTCTCACGGCTCAGCACCGTCGACCCCTGGTTCGTCGACCAGATCGCCGAGATCGTCGAGTTGCGATCTGAGATCGAAGCAGCCGGCTCCGGGAATCGAGACCTGCTGGAAGAGGCGAAGAGATATGGCTTCTCCGATCGGCAACTCGCCCATCTCTGGGGCGAGACCGAAATCGACGTGCGGGAGGCCCGCGCTCGTTTCGGGATCAATCGCACCTACAAGACCGTGGACACCTGCGCCGCCGAGTTCGAAGCCCACACCCCTTACATGTACGGGACCTTCGAGGAGGAATCGGAGGTGCCGCCGGCCGAACGGCCCCGGGTCGTGGTACTCGGCTCCGGCCCCAACCGGATCGGCCAGGGCATCGAATTCGACTACTGCTGTGTGCACGCTGCATTCGCACTGCGCGACGCGGGATACGAGACCGTGATGGTCAACTGCAACCCCGAGACGGTCTCCACCGACTACGACACGTCGAACCGGCTCTATTTCGAGCCACTGACCGTCGAGGACGTGTTGTCCGTCATCGACGCAGAGCGTCCCGAGGCCGTCGTGGTCCAGCTCGGGGGACAGACCCCGCTCAACCTGGCTAGAGCGCTGCATGATGCCGGAGTGCCTATCGCCGGCACCTCCCCGGCATCGATCGAGTTGGCGGAGGATCGTGAGCAGTTCGCGGAGCTATGCAAAAGCCTGGGTCTCCGTCAGCCTCCCGCCGGCTCGGCCTCATCGGCGCGTGAAGCAGAAGACGTCGTCGACCAGGTCGGTCTGCCGGTCATGGTCAGGCCATCGTTCGTCCTCGGTGGCCGGAAGATGCGCGTGGTGTACAGCGTCGAAGAGCTGGCCGACTACGTGCGGGAGATGTACGGCGAGGCCGACCCAGAGCTGACCGGGGCGCCGATCCTCATCGACCGCTTCCTCGAGGCGGCGGTGGAGATCGACGTCGACGCGGTCTATGACGGCTCCGAGTTGCTCCTCGGCGGTGTCATGGAGCATGTCGAGGAGGCTGGTGTCCATTCCGGTGATTCCGACTGCGTCACCCCGCCGCCCACGATCTCGGACGAGGCCCACAAGGAGATCCTCAGGGCGACATCAGAGCTGGCGGCCGCGCTCGGGGTGCGCGGCTTGATCAATCTGCAGTTCGCGGTCAAGGGAGACGACGTCTACGTCCTCGAGGCCAACCCCCGGGGGAGCAGGACGGTCCCGTTCATCAGCAAAGCCACTGCCGTGCCTCTCGCCCGGATCGCAGCGAGGGTGATGATGGGCACCTCCCTCGAAGAGCTTCGCCGCGAAGGGGTGGTGCCCATCTCGACCCAACGCCCCGACTTCGTCGCCGTGAAGAACGCTGTCCTCCCCTGGGACCGATTCCCCGAGGAGGACTCGGTGCTCGGCCCGGAGATGCGGGCCACCGGCGAGGTGATGGGGATCGGCCCCGACGTCGGAGTTGCCTTTGCAAAGGCCTTGCTCGCGGCCGGTCACATCCTGCCGACACGCGGGCGGGTGTTTCTGTCGTTCGCCGACAGGGACAAGGCGATGGGCCTGGCCGTGGCCCAGGCTTTCACGATGCTTGGGTTCGACCTGGTCGCGACCCACGGCACCGCCCGGTACCTGAAGCATCACGCAATCGACGCCGAGCCGGTCCACAAGGTGGGCGAGGGGCCGAGGGACATAGGGCAACGTCTCGAGGACGGCGAGGTGCAACTCGTCATCAACACCCCTCGCGGCGGCAAGGCGCGATCCGACGGCAGGACCATCCGGATCGCCGCCCGTACCCACTCCATTCCCTGCGTGACCACGATCCAGGGTGGTCTGGCGGTGGCCCGCAGCCTCCGCGCCGGGCCGGGCGCCATCCAGCGACCAAGGAGCCTCCAGGAATGGCACCAGACCGTCTGACGACGCGCCTGGGCCCGATCGAGCTGCGAAGCCCGCTCATCGCCGCCTCGGGCACTGTCGGGTCTGTCTGGGAGTGGGCAGAGGTGGCCGATGTCTCGCCCTACGGGGCCGCAGTAGCCAAGTCGGTCGCCCCGGTGGAGTGGTCAGGCCGGCCGGCCCCACGGCTCGCCCCGGCCGGCCCCGGGATGCTCAACGGGATCGGCATCCAGAACCCGGGCATCGAGGCCTGGGTCGAAACCATGGCACCGTTACTTGCCGGTCTCGGGGTACCGGTATGGGGGTCTGCGGTCGGGGAGACACCAGACGAGTTCGCCATGGTGGCCAAAGGACTCGTCTCGGCCGGTGTGCCAGTCATCGAAATCAACCTCTCTTGCCCAAACCTCGAAGATGGGCGCATGTTCTCGCTCGATGCACCGAGGTCGGCCGAGGTGGTCACGGCCGTGGCCGCGACATCCGAGGTGCCAGTGGGCGCCAAGCTCTCACCCAACACCGATGACATCGTGGCCGTCGCCGCCGCCTGCCTGGCGGCCGGTGCCACCTTCCTCACCCTGACCAACACGATTCTCGGGTTCGGCATCGACCCCGACACGGGCCGCCCACTGCTCAGTGGCGGGGTCGGCGGCTACAGCGGTCCCGGTCTGAAGGCCATATCACTACGCAGCGTGTACGAAGTGTCTCGGGCCCTGCCCGGAGCCCCCATTGTCGGGTGCGGAGGTGTCATGTCCGGAAGGGACGTCGTCGAGTATCTCCTCGCAGGTGCATCGGCGGTCGCGATCGGCACCGCACATCTCGCCGAGCCACGCGCCGGAAAGCGCATCGAGCGTGAGCTGAGTCGCGATCTAGAACGGCGTGACGTCACGGTGCCGGACCTCATAGGAGGAGTGGTGCCCTGGTGAGTCTTCTCGTAGTCGCCCTCGACGTGCCCACAGGAGAGGAGGCGCTCCGCATCGCCGGGGCCATTCATCCGCATGTTGACGGCTTCAAGGTCGGGCTCGAGCTGCTCATGGGGGAGGGCCCGGGCATCGTGTCACGGGTTGCCGCCCTTGGTGCTCCGGTCTTCGTCGACGCGAAGCTCCATGACATCCCGAACACGGTGGCTGGAGCAGCAAGGCGGCTGGGCTCTATCGGTGCACGCTGGGTGACCGTCCACGCCTCGGGAGGCGAGGAGATGATCCGGACCGCTGTGGAAGCACTCGCCACCAGCTCCGAAGGCGACGCCGGGATCCTCGCTGTCACCATCCTCACCTCTCTAGACGAGGCGAGACTGGAAGCAGTCGGATTCAGCCAGGGTCCCGCTGAACACGTCACGGCTATGGCCCGGCTGGCCGCCGCGGCCGGTGCCGAAGGGGTGGTGTGCGCCGTGCCCGAGGCGGCCTCGGTAAAGGTGCTCGATCTCGATCTCATCGTCGCCACGCCCGGCATCAGACCGGCCGGGTCGGACAGCGCCGATCAGAAGAGAGTGGCCACTCCAGGGGAGGCGATAGAGGCGGGAGCCGACCTGCTGGTTGTGGGCCGCCCGATCACTGCGGCG
>JBEVIF010000268.1:0-5404 GCA_040510795.1 Acidimicrobiia bacterium | reverse complement strand
CGGACGAGGAGGATGATCCCGAAGATCAGGGCGGTGACACCGCCGAGAATGAAGGCGTAGTTGATCGTCCGATCCGGCGGGCTGCTACTCACCGATTCCATGGCGACTCCTTTTGGGCTAGGCGACGGCGATCACGCTACTTACCACCTCGTTCGTCGGGACGGCAAGAAAGGGAGGCTGCACCGGTAACTTTTGCCCCCGATGTCAATAATCGGCAGCAACCGGGTGGTGTTGGGCGAGGAGGTGCGCCCGGCATCGATACGGATCGACCAGGGCGTGATCGTGGATATCGGTGAGGGCCGGGCCGAAGTCGACTTCGGGGACCTGGTCGTGATGCCCGGACTGGTCGATTCTCACGTCCATGTCAACGAGCCGGGTAGGTCCGAATGGGAGGGTTTCAAGACGGCGACACGAGCCGCAGTCGCCGGGGGGACGACGACCATCGTCGACATGCCTCTCAATTCGATTCCGCCGACAGTCAACGTCAGCGCCTTGTCGAAGAAGCGGGCCGCGGCCGAGGGCAAGCTGAGTGCCGACGTGGCCTTCTGGGGAGGCCTCATCCCGGGATCCGAAGATCAGATTGGCCCTCTCGTGGCCGAGGGCGTTTGTGGCTTCAAGTCGTTCCTGGTCGACTCGGGAGTCGAGGAGTTCCCGCTGGTGAGCCCCTCGGAGCTCGCCTCTGCCCTCCCCCTCATGCAGGAGCTCGAAGTTCCCTCACTCGTGCACGCCGAGGACCCGGCCCGGATCCTCCGCCTATCGGGCGATCCGACCGACTACCAGTCGTATCTGGAGACCCGTCCAGCCGACGGCGAGGCTGCCGCGGTCACCACGGTCGCAGATCTGGCCCGGGCCACCGGGGCCCGGGTTCATGTGCTCCATGTGTCGTCGGCCGAGGCGATGAGAGCGGTGGCCGACGGGCCCGGCTCGCTCACCGGGGAGACATGTCCCCACTATCTGACCTTTTGCGCCGAAGAAATCGGCGCCGGCGCCACCTCCTTCAAATGCGCCCCCCCGATTCGGGCCGCCGAGCACCGCGACGCCCTGTGGGATGGTCTCATGGACGGGAGCCTGAACATGATCGTCTCCGATCACTCTCCTGCCCCGGCCGAGGTCAAGCGTCTCGACGATGGGGACTTCGGTGAGGCCTGGGGAGGGATCGGCTCACTACAGCTGCGCTTGCCCGCAACGTGGACTGGTGCGGTGCAGCGTGAGATCGAGCTGCCGCAGCTAACTCGATGGTTGGCCCTCGAGCCGGCGCGCCTAGCCGGGCTCGACGATCGCAAGGGCTCGATCGAGGTCGGGATGGATGCCGACTTCGTTGTCTGGGATCCTGACGGCGTCACCCGCGTCCGGGGGGGCGACCTCGAACATCGTCACCCCATGACTCCTTACGAGGGGATGTCACTTCGTGGTTCGGTCGTGACGACCATCCTTGCAGGTGTCACCGTCTTCGACGGGACGAGTGTCGGCCCCATTGCTGGCAGGATGTTGAGGCGAAATGACCGATCTGATATCTGAGGCGGTTGGTGGGCGGGTGGTTGCCTGCAACGACGAGTTCTTCGCCGAAGCGCGCAATCTCCTGCAAACGGCAAATCCGGTGTGGAAGGAGGACCTCTACACCGAACGGGGGAAGTGGATGGACGGTTGGGAGACCCGGAGACGTCGCGAGTCGGGCCACGACTGGTGTGTTCTCGCCCTCGGAGTGGCGGGGCGGGTCCGTTCGGTGACGGTCGACACCTCCTATTTCACCGGCAATTTCCCCGAATCCTTCTCGTTAGAGGCCTGCGGCGTGGGCGGGGACGAGCGAATCGAGGCGGCCGACTGGATCGAGATCATCCCCCGTACCTCCCTCTCCGGTGACACCACCAGGAGTTTCGAGGTCGATGACCCGCATCGGGTCACCCATGTTCGTCTCAACATCTTCCCCGACGGAGGGGTGGCGCGCCTGCGTCTCGACGGCGACCCGATACCTGCCCGCCATGAGGTGTGCCTCGACGACGAAGGTATCGACCTGGCTTCGTCCGTTGTCGGCGGCGAGGCCCTCGATGCCTCCGATGTCCACTACTCACCACCCTCCAATCTCCTCCGGCCCACCGAGCCGGCTGGGATGTGGGACGGCTGGGAGACCAAGCGTCGACGCGGGCCGGGCAACGACTGGGCCGTCTTCCGCCTCGGATTGCCCGGAGCAGTCGACTCCCTCGAGGTCGACACCCGGCATTTCAAGGGAAACGCACCAGGCTGGGTCTCGGTTCGGGTATCGAACGACAGCCAGACGTGGGAGGAGGTGGTCGACCGGGCCGAGGTGAAGCCGGACGCGGTCAATCTCGTGACACTCGATCGTCCTGCTCGAGCCCGCTTCGTCCGTCTCGACATCCATCCCGACGGCGGGGTGGCACGTCTCCGTGTCAGGGGCCGACCCGACCCTGACGGAGCAGAGAAGCTTCGGCTCACATATCTGAACGCACTGTTCGACGAGGAAGGGCGGCGCTTCTTTTACACCGCCTGCGCTTCCACGAACTGGGTGGACCGGATGATGGCGAACCGGCCATTCGCCGACGGCGATGCCGTGCTGGCCGCAGCGGGCGTCGCCTTCGATGCGCTGGGTGAGAGCGATTGGCTCGAGGCCTTTGCCGGTCACCCCCGAATCGGCGAGAGGGGGGACTACCAGGCGGATCGCGAGCAAAGTGGCACCGCCGATGCAGAGGCGTCGTTGCTGACCGCGTTGGCGGAGGCGAACATTGAGTACGAATCCACCCATGGCTTCACCTACATCGTCTACGCCTCCGGGAAGACCGCTCAGGAGATGCTCGAGATGGCCCGCGGCCGACTGGGCAACACGCGAGACGAAGAGATAGGCAACGCAGCCGCGGAGCAACGGGCGATCACGGAGACCAGACTGCGTCGCATGCTCTGCCTTGGAGACGCCCGATGACCGGCCTCAGCACACACGTTCTCGACACAGAGTCCGGTCAGCCCGCGTCCGGGGTGAAGGTGACGCTGGAGCGTTCATCGGACGGTGGCTGGCAGCACGTCGGTGAGGGAACGACAGATGACGATGGGCGCGTCGCTGCTCTCGGGGTCGCCTTGGGCGCCGGCATCTACCGTCTCGTTTTCGCCACGGGCGACGCCGGCAATCCCTTCTTCCCCGAGGTGCACGTCATCGTCGACCTCGACGATGCCCGGGACCACTATCACGTCCCGCTTCTGCTCAGCAGCTACGGGTACACGACCTACCGGGGTAGCTGATGGCTCGGCTCGGCGAGAACCGATGGGGCAAGTCCGATGTCCGGGTGTCGAAGATCCTCCGCACCGAATCGGGTGACGATTTCCTGGACCTGACGGTCCAGGTGCTGCTCCAGGGCGACGTCGAGGCGGCCCATGTCCGAGGTGACAACAGGGGCGTTCTGCCTACCGACACCATGAAGAACACCGTCTACGGTCTGGCTCAGGAGCATCTCACTCGAGACCTCGAGGCGTTCGCTGTTGTCCTCTGTGACCGCTTCCTGGAGCGTGAAGGCATCAGCGCAGCAGACGTCTCAGTATCCCAGCTCATCTGGAACCGGATGGGTCCGTCGGGCTTCGTCGGTGGAGGCTCAGAGCGACGGTTGGGCCGGGTGGTCGCCGGGACCAATGCCGGGGTGTGGGCCGGAGTGGACGGATTGGTGGTCCTCAAGACCACGGGGTCGGCCTTCGCCGGTTTCCCCCGGGACGAGTTCACCTTGCTTCCCGAGACCGACGAGCGGATCCTGGCCACGTCGGTGAAGGCGGTGTGGCGATATTCAGCCACCCCGGCCGACACCACGGCCACCTGGGAGACGGCGCGTGAAGCCATGATCGAGAGTTTCATGGGCGAACACTCGGAGTCCGTACAGCATCAGGGCTGGATGATGGCCGAGGCCTTGCTGGGAGCGATTCCGGAGATCGAGGAGGTCGACTTTCGCCTCCCCAATCAGCATCACCTGAGCTACGACCTGTCCAGATTCGGGATCGAGGACGAGCACACGGTCTTCCAGCCGGTCAGCCAGCCCTACGGCGATATCGGTTTCATCGTCAGGCGCTGAGATCTATCCAGCGGTCCGGCTCTCCAGGATGGCGAGGAAGGAGCGGGTCTGGATCTCATCGAGCGTGAGGCCGCTGCGTGTGGTGGCCTCCCTCTCGTCGATCGCACCGCAGTTGATCGCTCGCAGGAAGAAGTTGAGGAGACCCTGGCCGGTCGCAGCGTCGTCGAACACTTCACCGACGAGGGTGGCCTTGGCCGCCGACTCGACGAAGTTGGAGAGCCGCTCGCCGGCCTGGTCCAGACCCTCGAGGAAGAAGGCGTAGACGGCGGCATAGCGAGTGGGGAACTGGGCGGGATGGAGGTCCCACCCCTGGTAGTAGGCGTGGATCAGCGAATGTCTGATGTGGTCGTAGTGGAGCTGCATCGCATCTCGGACGGTCCGGCGGTTCTCCTCTTCCTGGCCCGAGGTCAACTCCTCGCCACGATGCGGTGGTACCGGCATCACGTTGGTCGCCCCGTCGGAGATCCAGACCCCGGTCCCGGCCAGGCTCACCTGCAATGCGTGTCGGGCGAAATCACAGGCCGGGTGCGTCATCGTCTGATAGGCGGCAGTGATGGTGAGCGATGCCGTGTAGTCGTAGGTCCCGAAATGGGCGCCACGCACGCGGCCCTGCCCGGCGTCGACGAACTTGCGAACCCCTGAGGTCCCATCTCGGTCGATGACTGTCTGCGGGGTCTCCACCATGAGCTCCACCGGGATGGGGTCGATGCCCAGATCTTGCTCCAGCTCGGCCAGGGCCTCGCCGAGCACCAGGACCTGCTCGACATCCTGGATCTTGGGGAGGGTCACGGTGAAGCCGGGTGGGAGATGCCCCCCCTTCTCCACGGCTGTGGTGACGAACAGATCGAGGGTGCGCAAGGCGCGCCGGTGCAGCTCACCGGAGAGCGACTTGACCCGGATCCCGGTGAAGGGAGGGAGCGTCCCGGCGGTCATGCCCTCGGCTAGCTCGGTGGCAGCCGATCGGGCGTGCCCGTCCTCCTCGTCATCGGGCCGATGCCCGTAGCCATCCTCGAAATCGATGCGGAAGTCCTCCACCGGCTCCCTTCTCAGTTTCTCGGCCACGAGACCGTGAACTGGGCCGGCCAGCGATTCGGGAAGGTCGAGAATCGAAGCCAGGTCTTCGGGGGCGGGAGCCCAACGATCGAGGGCGGCCAGGGACAGCTCGCCCAAGCGTTCCGCCGTGTTGGCCGAGAAGAGATGTGCCCCGCCATACACGGTGTGCACCGGCTGGCGTTCGGGGCTCTCACCGGGGAAGTCGGTGCCGAGACGGGTCGCCACCGCCCCAAGACGCTCACCCCAGCGAGTCATCGAGTCATCGCGCAAAGTCATGGCGGGCGACTCTA
>JBEVIF010000267.1:0-17608 GCA_040510795.1 Acidimicrobiia bacterium | reverse complement strand
CTCGGCGTCCGCCGCCGTTGGCTCGCAAGTCACTGCTAGCGCCTCGGCAGCTGCGCTGGTCGTCGGCTCCTCGGCGGCGGCGCTGGTGGTGGTCTCTTCCGCAGCTGCGCTGGTGGTCGTTTCCTCGGCAGCGGCCGACGTCGTCGTCTCTTCGGCGCCGCTGTCGGCACAGGCCCCAACCACCATTGCCATCACGATGGCCATGATGAGAAGGACCGACGGCCTGCTCAGTAGGCCGCCATGCTTTCTCGTGTTCACCTGTTTCTCCTCCTTGTTGGGTCGAGCCCGAGCCCGCGTCTCGGGCGGAAGAGGAGCGGCGCTCCCGACGCCGACTCGCCCTCCCGGAAACCGCGAAAGGGCCATTCCCAGACGCTTTCCCTGTCACTTCCAGCTCTGCAATCCTATGCATACAAGGGAATGCTGTCAAACGTAATCAAGTCCAATACCACTAGACACGTTGGTACTCAGGGTCGGTCAGGGACCGGTGACGAGGTGGTGATAGGCCTGGTTCCAGCGGAGCTCCCGCTCGAACGAGGCAAAGGTCGTGTTCTGATCGATGATTGCCAGTTCGACCCCGGCCATGTTGGCGAAATCGGTGAGGATCTCCATGTCGACATCGAGGCTGAGACAGGTGTGATGCGAGCCCCCGGCCAGCAGCCAGGAGGACGCCGCTGTCTCGAAATCGGGAAGCGGCTTCCACACGGCGCGGGCGACAGGGAGATTCGGCAACGGTTCGTCGGGATCGGTGAGCTCCACCTCGTTGGCCACCAGACGGAACCGGTTGCCGAGATCCATGAGGCCGACCACCACGCCGGGGCCGGTCCGGGCGGTGAACACCAGCCGCACCGGGTCGGGCTTGCCTCCAATCGAGAGCGGGTGGATCTCACAGGAGGGACGGCCGCCGGCGATCGACGGGCATACCTCGAGCATGTGGGCGCCCAGGACTTTCGGCCCACCGTCGCCAAAGTGGTAGGTGTAGTCCTCCATGAACGAGGCGCCGCCACTCCGGCCCGCGCCCATCACCTTCATGACCCGGACCATTACCGCGGTCTTCCAGTCGCCCTCGGCACCGAACCCGTATCCGTCGGCCATCAGGCGCTGGACGGCGATGCCGGGGAGCTGGGGAAGACCGGCGAGATCTTCGAAGGTGTCGGTGAACGCCATGAATCCGCCCGCCTCGAGGAAATCGCGTAGACCCGCCTCGATGCGCGCCGCCTCGACCAACGATTCGTGCCTCTCGCCTCCCCGGGCGAGCTCGGGGGCCATCTCGTACTCGTCGTGGTACTCGGCTATCAGCTTGTGGATTGCCTGTCGTTCGACGTCCGCCATCGCCGCTTCCAGATCGGCCACGCCAAACCCGTCGACGGCAACACCGAACCGCACCTGGGCCTCGAGCCGATCGCCGTCGGTCACAGCCACCCGCCGCATATTGCTGCCGAAGCGGGCCAGCTTGAGATTGCGCGATTCGTGCCAACCGCAGGCGGCACGCGCCCAACTGCCGATGCGAGCAGCGACTCCCGGGTCCTGCCAATGCCCGACGACGATCTTCCGCGACGCCCTAAGTCGGGATAAGACGAAGCCGAACTCACGATCCCCGTGGGCCGCCTGGTTGAGATTCATGAAGTCCATGTCGATCTTGGCCCAGGGCAGATCGCGGTTGAACTGAGTGTGGAGGTGGAGCAGGGGCTTGTCCAGGGCCATGAGCCCAGGGATCCACATCTTGGCCGGGGAGAACGTGTGCATCCACGCGATGACCCCGACGCAACCAGGGTTGGTGTTGGCCTGACGACACACATCCTCGATCGCCTCGGGGCTGCTCACCACCGGCTTGGGTACGATGCGCACCGGGATGTCGTCAGCGTCGTCCAGACCGCCGGCGATCGCAGCCGAGTTGTCGGCGACCTGCTGGAGCACCTCATCGCCATAAAGGCCCTGGCTTCCGGTCAGGAACCACACCTCGAAGCTGTCAAGCGATTTCATACCGGCACCACCGTCTGTTTTCGTGCTCTTTCCTGCACCGAGCGCAGCTTCCTCATGCCCGACGAAGGGCCCGCCATCGTGTCGTGAAGGTCCTTATAGATGGAGTACAGGTCGTCATAGACGGGCCGCGTCGACTCGTTGGGCAGGTACTCGTCCTCCCCGAGGCGGGCCATCCGCTCCGACGCCTCGACGATCGAGCCGTACCCTCCCAACTCAGGCCCGGCCGCCACGGCGGCGAACATCGCCGAGCCGAGTGCGGGGGCCTGGCGTGACTCGGCGACCCGAACCGGGCGCCCCGTGATATCGGCTGAGAGCTGCATCAGCAGCCGGTTCTGGAAGGGCAGTCCGCCGCAAACCACCATCTCGTCGACCCCTATGCCCGATTCCTCGAGTGTTTCGATGATGACCCTGGTGCCGAAAACGGTGGATTCCAGGAGGGCGCGATAGATCTCGCCGGGGCCAGTGGCGAGAGTTGCCCCCATCAAGAGCCCGGTCAGCTCGGCGTCGACCAGGATCGATCGGTTCCCGTTCCACCAGTCGAGGGCTACAACGCCGGACTCACCCGGCTCGAGCAACGCGGCGTCGCGTTCCAGCGACCGGTGCAACTCATCGAGCGACCCACCATCCCGAGCGAGGATCCCGGCGAACCAGGCGAACATGTCTCCGACCGCCGCCTGCCCCGCCTCGTAGCCGAAGAGGCCCGGGATCACGCCGTCTTCCACGACGCCGCAAAAGCCCGGCACCACACGGTCGACATCCGCCAAGGCGAGATGACAGGTGCTGGTGCCCATCACCGCCACCAGCGAGCCTGGCGTCACCACCGTCGCGGCGGGGACAGAGACGTGGGCATCGACGTTGGCGACGGCCACTGGCGTGCCCACGTTCAGCCCGGTCAAAGTGGCGGCATCCGCGCTGATGAGGCCCGCTCTTTCTCCCGGGCTGGAGATGTCCCGGGACATCTTCTCGTCGACGACGTCGGCGAAATCTGCGGCGAGGGCCTCGAAGAAGGCACGGTCCGGAAACCCCTCCTGTTTAGACCAAAGGGCTTTGTACCCGGCCGTGCAGCTGTTCCGGGTCTCGACACTCGTCAATTGCCATACCACCCAATCGGCCGCCTCGATGAGGCGATCCGCTCTCGCATAGATGGCAGGCGCCTCGTCCAGGATCTGCAACGCCTTGGCGAAGAACCACTCCGAGGAGGTCCGACGCCCGTACCGGTCCAGCCAGGCGTCACCCCGGGCCTCCGCCGTCTCATTGATCAGATCCGCTTCCGGCTGGGCGGCATGGTGTTTCCACAGCTTGACCCATGAATGTGGGTCGGGGCGAAGCTCGGGGATGCGGCACAAGGGGATTCCCTCGGACGTGACCGGGAGCATGGTGCAGGCGGTGAAGTCGATCCCGATCCCGATCACATCGGACGGGTCCATTCCGGTTTCGGCGAGCACCGCTCGAACAGTCGACCCGAGCGCATCCAGATAGTCGTCGGGGTCTTGCAACGCCCAATCGGGGGCCAAGGGGGCGTCGTCGTCGGGAAGACGTTGGTCGATGACCCCTGAGGCATACCTGTGCACCGCAGTGGCCAACTCCCGGCCTGTCCCCACATCGACCAGGACTGCCCGCGCCGACTCGGTCCCGAAGTCGACGCCCACCGTGGCCTTGCCTGCGCCGCTCATGGCTGCCCGTAGTACGCCATGGGGCCGTGCTTTCGGCTGAAATGCCGCTCGAGGAGCTCGTCTTCGATCGGAGGACGGTCCCGCTCGATCGCCAGGGTGTGGGCGGCGAGCTCGGCTATCAACTCGATGGCCGCCGCGATCTCGACCGCCGCACTCGCGTCCGGGCCCCAGGCAAACGGGCCGTGTGACGCGACCAATGCGCCAGGGGCCTCGTCCGGGTGGAGCCCATCGACGCCGTACATCTCGACGATGACCCGGCCGGTGTTGGACTCGTAGTCACCTTCGATCTCCTCGGCCGAGAGTGGCCGTGTCACCGGGACCGAGCCCCGAAAGTGGTCGGCATGGGTGGTTCCCAGACAGGGGATTGGCAGCCGTGCCTGTGCCCAGGAAGTGGCGAACCTGGAGTGGGTGTGGACGACGCCACCGACTTCCTCGAGACCATTGAATATCGCCCGATGAGTTGGCGTGTCCGAGGAAGGGCGGTTATCACCCCACACCACGTCGCCGTCGTCGAGGCTGACCACGACGATGTCGTCACCGGTTACCTCCCGGCACGGGATCCCACTCGGCTTGATGGCGAATACCCGCCCGTCGCGGTCGACCTGGCTCGCGTTGCCGAAGGCGTGGACCACCAGGCCCGCCTCGGCTATCTCATTATTCGCCCTGGCTGCCGATTGGCGTAGGTCGGCGTGCTCTCCGCTCATCGGCCCGGGGCCTGACCGGTCGATTTCCGCACCACCAATTGCGGCGTGACGACGAAATTCCCCCCGCCGTCCTGACGATCTTCGGCTTCATCCATGGCGAGCCGGGCCGCTACCGCTGTCATCTCGACGATTGGCATGTGGACTGTGGTCAGGGCCGGCACCGTGAAGCTGGCCATGGGGATGTCGTCGAAACCGACAACCGACAGATCCTCAGGCACGGAGAGCCCGATGTCGGCGGCGGCGTGGAGCACTCCGGTGGCCAGATGGTCGGTGGAGCAGACGACGGCGGTCGGTGGCGTCTCGAGACTCATGAGGGTTCGAAGAGCAGCGTCTCCACCTGCGGGCTCGTTGATGACGGTCATCACATAATCATCGGGCACCGGGATGCCCTTCTCCTCGAGATGCGCCACGAAGGCGGTATGACGCTCGCGGATGTCTCCGAGAGGGCGGCCACCGATGAAAGCAATCCGTTCGTGATCGAGGTCGATCAGGTGGTCGATGCCCGCGACCATGCCGGCGCGGTTGTCGATGTTGACGGTCGGGACCCCTTCGAGCTCGGTGCCATGCCACAGAGCGATAACCGGAGTCTGCGAGGCGCGGAGATCTTCGAGGAACTTGGGCTCATCCCTCATGTCGCCCAGGAGGAGGATTGCGTCGCAATGCCGTGTCTCTAGCACCGCTCTGAGGGCGATGGCCTCGTCGGCCTTGCTGTGGGCGCTCCCCAGGACGACGTTGTACCCACGGGCCAGTGCCTCGGTCGACAGCGCTTCGATCGCCACCGCGAAGAAAGGGTCGGTGATCTCCCGGACAATGACCCCGAGGAGCATGGTCCGAGCCCCGCGCAGCCCCCGGGCCAAGGGGTTGGGCCGGTAACCCAGGCGCTTGGCAACCTCCTGGACTCGTTCCCTGGTCTCGGCGGCGATGGGCACCGAGGTGGGCGTGTCGTTGAGGACGCGGGACACGGTTGATTGCGACACACCCGCGGCGCGGGCGATGTCTTGCATGGTCACAGGCCGAGATGTCGTCAACCCAAATTCCCTCTCTGCGCGCGCCTCACCACGCCTCATTCCGATCCGATGAGCGTGTCTGCCCCAACAAGCTAACCGCCCCCTCTCGGCCCAGGCACAGGTCTTCCAGTGCCGGGTCGGAGATCTCTGGATACGATTGTCAGCATAGCCTTGCCTGCATAGGTTATCCACCTGGTCTGCGACCCGATCAGGGGTGGATCACCACCTTGAGCCCGTGACGGTCGTCCAGGACGTCGAACGCCTCGCCGGTCTCGCTGAGCGGATAACGATGGGTCACCATTCGGTCGAGCCCGGGCATCCCCGCTTCCACCATCTCGGCTGCCCTGACCAGGTCCTGGGGCAGCATCCGCCGGCACACCGTCATCGTGATCTCTTTGCGGCGGGCAAGAGAGGCGACGAAGGAGGCTCGGTCCCGGTCGGGGATGCCGACCAACACCACGGTTGCCCCCGGCCGAGCCGCCACCAGGGCATCGTTCAGGGCAGCGTCGGTTCCGGCGGTCTCGAACACGACATCGAGACCACCACCCACCGCGCCCACCAAGGATCCGACATCGTCTTCGATGGAGAGAACTTCGTCGGCGCCCATGGCTTCGCCCGCCTCGACACGATGGGCCAGCGGATCGGTGGCGACGATGCGCCCGGCCCCACTCCGTCGCAGCGCTGCGATCAGGAGCAGGCCGATGGGGCCACAGCCGATCACGCCGACCGAGGTTCCTTCGATGTCCCCCGCCAGGTCGATGGCGTGGAGGCCCACCCCGAGTGGCTCGAGCATCGCTCCCTGCTCGTCGGATAGGTCATCGGGAATGGGGACGAGGCACCGCTCCGGCCAGACCATCTGACGTCGCAAGGCGCCATCGACGCCATGCCCGGCAAACTTCAGGCGAAGACATAGGTTGGGGCGCCCGGCGGCGCACTGCTCACATTCGAGGCACGGGATGGCAGGGTCGACGGCGACCCGCTGGCCGGTGCGCGGGCCTGATTCGATGACAGCGGCGAACTCGTGGCCCAGCACCAGCCCGTCGCCGAGGTTGGCGTCACCTATCGAGCCCTCTTTGAACCAGTGGGCGTCAGACCCACACAGGCCCACCGCCAGCACCCGCAGAAGGGCCTCGCCTTCGGAGGGCTCGTCGAGGGGCAGCTCCACATGCTCGAGCGCGCCGATGCCGGTGAGTCGGACCGCGGGCGTGGTGGCGTCTGCGATCAGGAGGCCGAGTCCACGGCCGGCCTGACCACCTCGGCGAGCTTGTCCATTGTCTCCCGGTCATAGGGAGCGGGCATCTCGACCAGGACGGTGTTGAACCCGACCTCGCGGTAGGCCAGCAGCCTCTCGGTCATCTCGCCCGCGGTGCCTACCCAGAATGTCTCGTCGTCCTCGATGTTCGCCATCGGCGTCCGGTTGTGCTCCATCAAATCCTCGAGCACCCGCCGTGCCTCGCCCTCCGTCTCGCGGATGACGATCTTGGCTCCCAGCGTGCGTTCGATCTCTTCGGGATTGCGGCCGACATCCGCGCAGTGGCCGCGTAGGACCTCGTCCTTGTGGGCCAGGGTCTCCGGGCTGCCGAATGCGTTCCACTGGTCGGCATAGGCAGCGACGGTGCGGAGGGTCTTCTTCTCCCCCGACCCTCCGATCATGATCGGCAGGTGCTCCTGGACCGGCAGCGGATTGAGATGCAGATCGGAGAAGTCGTATCGCCCATCGCCGTTGCTGGTCACAGTCTTGCCGTCGAGGAGGGATCGGATCGCGGCTGTCGCCTCATCCATCCAGTCCAGCCGCTGGCCGAACCCGGTGCCGAAGTCGATCCCGAAGGCAGTGTGCTCCAACCCGAACCAGGCACCTCCCAGGCCGAGGATGGCCCGACCGCCGCTCATTTCGTCGACAGTGACCACCGACTTGGCGACGATGCCCGGGTTGCGAAACGTGTTGGCACCGACCAGTAGCCCGATATCGGCGCGCTCGGTTCCCATGGCCATGCCGGCGAGTGCCGTGTAGCCCTCCACGATCGGCTGATCGGGATCCCCGAAAATGGCGTACAGGTGATCCCAGGTCCAGATCGAGTCATACCCCAACTCGTCGGCACGCTGGGCCGCGGCGAGGAAGCCGGCCCAATCGGTTCCCTGGCTCCACAGCACGGCACCCATTCTCAATTGCGTCATATGCGGCTCCACTCTCGGCGGTTGGAAGGCGAAAAAGGCAATGTAGCATACGATTTCATGACCATTCCTGGACGGAGCAGGCGATGAAGATCGTGGTGACCGGTGGTAGCGGGAAGACGGGTCGGTGGGTGGTTCGCGACCTGCGGGAGCGTGGTCACGACGTGCGCAACATCGATTGGACGCACGACGGAAGCGGCCACGGCCTCTGTCTCGTCGCCGACCTGACTGATCCCGGTCAGACCCAGGAGCTCATCACGGGTGCCGACGTGGTAGTCCATCTGGCCGCGATACCGGCTCCAGGGATCAGGTCCGAGGCCGAGACGTTTCGGATCAACACAGTCTCGACCTTCAACGTCTTCGCCGCTGCGGTGGCAGCATCGGTGGAGAGGGTCGTATGGGCCTCGAGCGAGACCGTCCTCGGGCTGCCATTCGACACGCCGCCTTTGTTCGCTCCGATCGACGAGACGATCGAACCACGCCCCGAGAGCTCATATGCCCTGTCCAAACTGGTGGGCGAAGAGATGGCCGCGCAGTTCTCCAGGCGAACCAACCTGCCGTTCGTAGGGCTTCGCTTCTCCAACATCATGGAGCCCGACGACTACGAGCAGTTCCCGGGGTTCTGGGACGACCCTCTCCTCAGAAAATGGAACCTGTGGGGGTATGTCGACGTCCGCGACGTCGCCGATGCGATCCATCTCGGATTCGAGTCCGATATCGAGGGCGCTGAGGTCTTCGTCGTCGCCGCCGCGGACACGGTCATGACCCGTGATTCCGCTGACCTCATGGCGGAGGTCTATCCCGATGTTCCGATGACGCGGCAAGTCGAGGGCAGGGATACCCTCCTCGCCATCGATCGAGCCCGCGAGATGCTCGACTACGAGCCCAAGCACTCCTGGAAGGATCACGTCTCATGAGCGACAGCATGGACGGGAGACCCGTCGTCCCCTCCAAGAGTCGTCTCCACCCCCTTGGACTCGCCGAGGTGGAGATCACAGGGGGGTTCTGGGGTCGCCGTCAGGAGGTCAACTCGGTAGCCACTATCGGACACTGTCACGAATGGATGGAGCGGCTCAGCTGGGTGGGCAATTTTCAGGCCGCGGCCGAAGGTCGGCTACCAGAGGATCGCAATGGTGTGGTCTTCACTGACTCCGACGTGTACAAGTTGATGGAGGCGGCCGCATGGGAGGTCGGTCGATCTGGCTCGGCGGACGCGGATCGGCGCTTCACCGACCTCACCGGAGTGATCGCCCCGGTCCAGGAGGAAGATGGCTACCTCAACACGGTCTTCGGTCGTCCCGGCCAACCCGATCGATACAGCGACCTGGAGTGGGGTCACGAGCTGTATTGCTACGGGCACATGCTGCAGGCCGCCGTCGCCCGAGCACGTACCGGTCGGGCCGACGAGTTCGTAGAAGTGGCGAAGCGGGTCGCCGACCACGTCTGCAACGTCTTCGGTGACGGGGGCATCGAGCGGGTGGGCGGCCATCCGGAGATCGAGCTCGGCCTGGTCGAGCTGGCGCGGCTCACGGGCGAGGAGCGCTATCTCCACCAGGCATCGCTGTTCATCGATCGCCGCGGACATCAGACCCTCGCCGACATCCACTGGGGGCGGTCGTACTTCCAGGACGACGTCCCGGTGCGGGACCAGGTCGCGTTCACCGGTCACTCGGTCCGGGCGCTCTACCTGGCGGCGTCCGCCGTGGATGTGGCGGCGGAGACCGGCGACGAGGCGCTCCTCGAGTCGATCATCGAACAATGGGAACGGACCGTGGCGCGTCGCACCTATCTCACCGGGGGCATGGGGTCCCATCACGATGGCGAGAAGTTCGGGGAGGATTTCGTCCTGCCCCCCGACCGCGCCTACTCCGAGACCTGTGCCGGTATCGCTTCGGTCATGCTCTCCTGGCGCCTGCTCCTGGCCACCGGGGAAACACGGTTCGCCGATCTCGCCGAGCGAACCCTGTACAACGTGGTGGCCACCTCACCGGCACCAGACGGCCGCTCCTTCTTCTACGCCAACCCTCTGCATCAGAGGGTTCCAGGGGTAGTGCCGTCACCCGACTTCGTCAGCAACCGCGCGGCCTCCAGCCTGCGCGAGCCCTGGTTCGCCGTCTCATGTTGCCCGACCAACGTCGCCCGGACTTTTGCCTCGCTGGCCTCATATCTGGCCACCACCGACGACTCGGGGCTCCAGATCCACCAATACGTGGACAGCAGGATCTCGACGACCATCGGGAAGGGGCGACGGGTCAGTGTCGAAGTAGGCACGCAATACCCGGCTGAGGGGAAGATCTCGATCCGGGTGAACGAGACCGATGGCTCCGCATGGGCCCTGACGTTGAGGGTTCCGCCCTGGTCGTCGGAATCATGGCTCGTCGTGGCCGGCGAGCGGAAGAAGGTCGGGCCGGGCCAGGTCGAGCTCGAGCGGAGCTTCGCCGTCGACGATGTGGTCGAGTTGGAGCTCGACATGACGCCAAGGTGGACGTGGCCCGACCCGCGCATCGACTCGATCCGAGGATGTGTGGCTGTAGAGCGTGGCCCGCTGGTGCTGTGCGTCGAATCGGTCGACCTGCCCGGGGAACAGTCGGTGGACACGGTTCGGGTCGATCCGGGATCGGATCTGGTGGAGAGCGACGGGGTGGTCAGCGCTGGCGGAAGTCTGGTGGCCTTCGAAGACCGCCCCTGGCCGGTTCCCGGCCCTGTGCTGTCTGGGAGCTCGGACGTGGTGATCCCTCTGACCCCGTATCACGACTGGGCCAACCGCGGGCCTTCGACCATGCGGGTTTGGATGCCAGTCGGTAGCCCCGCCAACCACTGACAGGAGCTGGTATGACTGTTGCGCACTTCACCGGCACAGGGACCGCCGACGATCCTTGGGTGTTGAAGACGCCGAGCCTCGGCTCGGAGATCCTGATGCATCGCGACGAGGACCACGACCCGCCGGTCCTGGTGTGCACGGTCGGGACCACCGTCCTCCACTACGACCTGCGCATCATCGAGGACTTGCACGCCATGTTGAAGGAGAAGGGCGATTGGGTCCCGCTCGGAAACGCGGACGAGCAGAAGCCGGCGGCCGAGGGGACTGTCGAGGCCTGGGCTCGCTCCCCCGACAATCCGATCGGAGGCTGGTACGGGCTGAAAAAGGGCCTCCGGGGGCGGGTAGGCAACTATGTCCCGCCGGTCCTGGAGGCTCTGGGCTTGGCCGAGGTGGAGCACAACGCCCGCAACAACCGGATGAGGGCCCTGGAGACCGACTGACAGTTCAGGCCGGGTCCGCGACCCGCAGTGGGGGAAACTCCTCGATCAGTCCGTGCACCCTGACCTGAAAAAGTGTCTCGGGCTCGGGGAGCCCCGCAAGCGCGACTTCGCCGAGGGATTCGAGCTCGATGCCGTCTGGGAGTGCTCCCAACTCGGACCGGGTTGCTTCGGTGAGCAAGACCTGCCCGCCGTGGCCCGCGTTGCACACGCGGGCCATCACATGCACCGCAAGACCGACGTACCCGGTGTCTGTGACCGCCGGGCTCCCACTGTGGAGCCCGATCCTGACCCGAACCGCATGGTCGCCGGGCCACAGCGCATCCTGCAGCCCTCTCTGGATCTCGATGGCGGCGGCGACTCCGCCGGCAGCCTCGGCAAAAACGGCGAAGAACTCGTCAGCCCTCGAATCGACCTCATATCCATCGTGACGGCCGATTGTCGCCCGAATGATGGCCCGTACCTGTTCGAGGACTGAGTGATAGTCCTCGCCGAGATCCTGGACCAGCTTGGTCGAGCCTTCGATGTCGCTGAGTAGCAAGGTGACGGCTCCCGAGGGCAGGTCGGTGGAATCTGCGCCGCGGGCCTGGCGTAGCTGGCGTGTGATGAACCCGATAGGGGCGATCCCATATTTGGTGGCGGCGTTGAGCAGGCGGCGAAAGGCTCGCTCCCGCGCCTCCTCGCTTTCGAACTTGACCTGATTGAAGCGGGACAGAGCATTGCGGACATGCGACTCGTCGTTGATCGGCAGCCGCCGATTGCCCTTGGAGTCGACATATGCAAAAGCGCTATCGGGCAAGCTGGCTCGCTTCCTGGCATCGAGTGTCGCCATGTCTCAACCGTAGGCAGTTCGTCGGGTCCCGCACACGGGTTTTGCGTTGGCCGGAGGTTGTGGTGTCCTACGAACCCTGCTGGCTTACCTGTTTTGAGATCTGCCCGACTGGTCGCGGTCCTCGTCATCGTCCTCGGCGTGTTCGCAGGCGTGCTCGCCTGGCGTTTGATCCCATTCCCCTCACGCGGGGCGACGAGCACCACCGCGCCCGGGGAGAACGGCCGTCTCGGCTATGTGGTCACCGGCGCCGGGGCGACTCTTACGCCCTCGCCAGGTGAGACCGGGCAGGAGATCGCAGCGAACCTGATCTTCCCAGTGACCGGGGAGGCGGCCGGAGGTTACGAGGTGCTCGACAACTGCAACCGGGCGGGCTGGATCGCGGTCGATCAGGTGGACCCGGGCTTCGTGCCGTCTTCGAGAAGTCAGGACATGGGAGGCTCGGTTTTCGTCATCGACGCCGGCCATGGCGCCCCCGACCTGGGAGCCGTCGGCCCGAGTGGGCTGACCGAGGCCGAGGTCAACATCGATGTCTCGTCACGGGTCATCGAATTGCTCTCTTCGGCCCGTGACATCGACTGGGTGTCTGGCGCGGTCACCCCCGGCAGCACCTATCAGGCCCCAGCGGCAGCGATCCCAACCCGTTCCCTGGACGGCCCGAATGCGGGCGACTACGAGCTCGGTCTCACCTTCCGGGCGGAACTGGGGAACGCGGTGGAGGCGACTGCGCTCGTATCCATCCATCACAACACCGAACCCACCGCCGACACAGAGGGGCCTGGCACGGCGGCGTTCGTGTCGGCGAACAACGAGCAGTCGCCGCGACTCGGCGGCCTCCTCGTCGACGAGCTCCGTCGGTCCTTCGAGAGCTTCGACGCAGACTGGGTAGGCGGCGAATCGAGCCTCACCGCCCGAGTCGAGGAAGACGGCGACGACTACTACACGCTCCTGGCTATTTCTGAGGTCCCGGCCGCGATCATCGAGGGGGCTTACATCTCCAACCCATCCGAGGAAGCGCTCATCATGACCGACGCCTTCCGCCAGGCCTATGCCGAAGGGGTGTACCGGGCATTGGTCCGCTTCGTGGTGACCGACGACAACCCCATCCCCGCGCCCGAGCCTGAGCTCTACGAGGTCGAGGCGCCACCTCGCTCGATGGACGACTGCATTACGCCTGCCTGACCTTCCCGAGCCTCGGGCCAAGATGTATTTGCACTATGTGGGTAGTGCAAATTATCTTTCGGTACCTAACGATTCGGAGTGAGGGCTTGGAGAGATGAGGTCGAGGCTGACTGGCTTGACGGTGGCGATGGCTCTGGGCCTGGCGGCCTGCGGGAGCGGCGCATCGGACGACATGCGGGCGGAAGTGGTCGAGAATTACGTCGACGTCGTCCACGAGTCGTATCAGATCAGCCTGGACAGCGCCACCACCATGGACGAGGCGATAGATGCCTTCGTCGCCGATCCAAACGCGGAGACATTGGCCGCTGCTCAGGATGCCTGGCTCACGGCCCGGGACGACTACGGGCCCACGGAGGCGTTTCGCTTCTACGGCGGGCCGATCGACGACGAAGAGAATGGCGTCGAAGGGCTCATGAACGCATGGCCACTCGACGAGGCGTACATCGATTACGTCGATGGCTCACCCGATGCCGGCGTCATCAATCTGCCCGATGAGTACCCGACCATCGACGCCGACCTGTTGGTCTCTCTCAACGAGCAGGGCGGCGAGGCAAACATCTCGACCGGTTGGCACGCCATCGAGTTCCTCCTCTGGGGCCAGGACCTGTCCACAGACGGAGCGGGGACCCGGCCTGTCGAGGACTACACGACCGGGACAAATGCGGACCGACGCGCCGCATACCTGACCGTGGCCTCAGACCTCCTTCTCACTCATCTGGGCCAGATGGTCGATGCCTGGGCTCCCGACGGGGACAACTACCGGGTTGAGTTCCTCGCTCTTCCCCCGGAAGAGGCACTGGGCATGATCATGACCGGAATGGGAGAGATGAGTCGGGGAGAACTCGCCGGGGAGCGGATGACCGTGGCCTACGAGGCCCGCTCCCAGGAAGACGAGCACTCCTGCTTCTCAGACAACACGACCAACGACATCATCGGGAACGCCTCTGGTGTCGAGCGCGTGTACCTGGGCCAAGTCGGCGGCGTCGACGGCCCCGGGATCCACGACCTGGTCGCCGCCGACGATCAGGAGCTGGCCGACCGACTGGCCGACGAGATCGCGGTCAGTGTCGCCCTCGCTGGGGAGATCCCCCCGCCCTTCGATCAGCACCTCGTCGAGGGGGTCAGTGACGAAGACCCGGGACGGGTTGCGATATTCGACACGATCGTCAGCCTCGAAAGCCAAACCGACACGATCGTTGAGGCTGCCGATGCCCTCGAGGTGAACCTGAATCTGAGCTGAGGACTTGAGACCGCAGCGACTGACATGGGAAAAGCGAGCCCGGCCCTTGGTCGGGCTCGCTCTCGTCATGGCGGTCGCATGTTCGGGAGGCTCCGACCTGCTCGTTTCCGAGAGCGGGGGCGAAGGCACCACCGACGCCTCGAATCGAAACGCTTTCGGCAACTCGGCCCGGAACCTGACCGACGAGGAGCGCCGGGTGTTCGAGGTCGGTGACAGCTTCTTCACCCAGAATTGGGTCACTGCCCCCGCATCGACCGATGCGCGGGACGGTCTCGGGCCGCTGCTCAACGCCCAGTCGTGCTCGTCGTGCCATCTCCTCGACGGCAGAGGGTCGGCAGATGGCGATGAGCCGGGTGTCCTCTTCAGAATCGCGACCATCCACGACGACATTGCCGCGCCCGATCCCGTGTACGGAGACCAGATCCAGGACCGGGCGATCCTTGGCGTCGAGCCGGAAGCATCGGTCCGCACCATCTACACCGAGGAGACCGGGACTTATCCCGACGGATCCACTTACGGGCTGAGACGTCCCGTCCACGAGCTCGAGGACCTCGCCTACGGCGATGTGTCTGTAGAGACCATCCTTGCCCCTCGGCTGGCCCCTCCGGTCTTCGGCGCCGGGCTCCTCGAGGCCATCCCGGAGAGTGACGTGCTCGCCTTAGCCGATCCCGACGACGGCGACCAGGACGGCATCTCGGGACGGCCCAACCGGGTGCTCGACGTCTCCACCGGTGAGACGGCGCTGGGCCGGTTCGGGTGGAAGGCGAACGTCCCGACCGTGGAACAACAGGTGGCCGCCGCCTTCATCGGTGACATCGGCATCACCTCGCCCCTCTTCCCTGCGGACAACTGCACCCCGACCCAGGTCGAGTGCGCGTCGGCAATCAACGGTGGCTCACCAGAGATCACACAGGACCTCTTCGACCAGGTGGTTTTCTACAACCGGACGCTCGCGGTGCCGGCCCGACGCAACCTGGACGAGCCGGGGGTAACAGCCGGGGCGTCGCTGTTCGAGGAGGCCGGGTGTGTGTCATGTCATCAGCCACGGCAGGAAACCGGCTCGTCCGACATCGAGGCGCTCGCCGACCAGGAGATCTACCCATTCACCGACCTGCTAATCCACGACATGGGACCTGATCTCGCCGACGGCCGACCCGACGGCGAGGCCACGGGCTCGGAGTGGCGAACCCCGCCTCTATGGGGCATCGGACTGACCGAGACGGTCAACGGCAACCTCAACTTCCTGCACGACGGGCGGGCCCGCTCGCTGGAAGAAGCGATCCTCTGGCACGGAGGTGAGGCGGAGGCATCGAGAAATGCCTTCGTCGATCTCAGCCCGGGCCAACGCTCGGAATTGATCGAGTTCCTCGAGTCGCTGTGAGAAGGTTGCTGCCCACCGCCATCCTTAGCCTCGCAATCGCCGCCTGCTCCTCGGGGCCAGCGGAGGTCGACGTGATCTCCAACGCAGCGCATCTGGCGCTCATACCGGCCATGGAGACCGCCGCTGATCAGATCGCCAGCCTGTCCACGGCGACCGATTCGTTCTGCCAGACCCCCAACGGCGACACGCACGAGGCTGCCATGGAAGCCTGGCGGACGGCCAAAGAGGCCTGGGAGCGGTCGGAGCTGACCACATTCTTCGGCCCTGCCGAAATGCTCCGAACAGTGTCGAAGGCGGACTACGCCCCCATTTCAGAGCTCGGAATCGATGAGTTACTCGCCTCGGACACCGTCATCGATGTCGACTACATCGACAACCGCGCCGCCTCGACGCAACGCGGTCTCGGGGCAGTGGAGTACGCACTGTTCCGTACCCCCGGGTTGGCCGCCGAGGAGCGGCCCTGCGCCCTGGCAGGATCGTCCGCCGTCGTCGCAGCAAATGCGGCCGCAGCCCTCGTGGATTCCTGGACCACATCGTTCAACGGTGGTGAGCCCTGGGTAGACGTCTACACGGTGGTGATCCCGCCCAATCAGTCCTTCGGCGACCTCATCGCCTCTTTCGTCGAGACGTTGAAACGTCAGAGCTTGTTCGAGCTGGGACAGGCCCTGGGCATCTCGGCGCCAGATCCCGACATCGAAGCCATCCCGGAGGGCGCAGCCGGCGAGGCGGCCGCCATGTACCGATCCCAACTGGAGAGCATCCGTGTGGCGCTCGATGCCGGTGGCGAAGACTCGCTCGGCGAGCTGATCCGGGCCAGATCGCCCGAAGTGGCCGATCGCATCGACGAGACGCTCAACCGGGCGATCGCGGAGGTGGGCGCCCTCGAGGGCCCAATGCGTGACATCGCTCGTGACCGCCCGGAGGAGCTCGAGCCCATCTACGAAGACATCGCCGAACTGAGGACGCTGTTCGAGTCGGACGTGGTCTCGTTGTTGGACATCACCCTCGGCTTCTCCGACACCGATGGAGATACTGGCTGATGTCGACTTCCGCGATCAGGTGGAGGGCGGCAGAGGAGGTGAGTGCCGCCTCCGGAGCCTTGTTCCGCATCGGGTTCGGGATCGTCGGCGTGGTCCTCGTCGTCCGATTCTTCGCCCGGGGTTGGATCGAGACGCTCCTGATCGAGCCGGCGTATCACTTCTCCTATCCCGGCTTCGAATGGGTGCGGGTGTGGCCCGAGCCGTGGATGCACCTCCATTTCCTGGTGATTGGCCTGGCCGCCCTTGGCATCGCGATCGGATACCGCTACCGCCTGTCCGCCGGTCTGTTTGCCCTGAGTCTTGGCTACGTGGAGCTCATCGACCGGAGTCTCTACCTCAATCACTACTACTGGTTGGTCCTCACCGCCGCGGTCATGGTCTTCCTCCCCTTGAACGCCACCCTCTCGCTCGATGCCCGTCATGGCCGCGTCCGCACACCGGGCCGGTATCCGGCATGGGTGATCTGGATGCTCCGCTTCCAGGTCGGGATGGTCTACGTCTTCGCCGGGCTGGCGAAGCTCAACGGAGATTGGCTGTTGCGCGCAGAGCCGCTGTCGACCTGGCTGCCGGCCCGATCTGAGATGTGGCTGATCGGCCCGGTGTTGACTCTCCCGGTGGTCGCCTACCTGTTCTCGTGGGCGGGTGCACTGTTCGATCTGACCATCGTCGGCTGGCTTTCATGGCGGCCCTCACGGCCCTATGCCTACGTGGCACTGGTCGTCTTTCACACCCTGACCTGGCTGATGTTCCCCTCCATCGGCCTGTTCCCGCTCCTGATGAGCCTGTCCGCCCTGGTCTTCTTCGACCCGGCATGGCTGGAGCGGTTTCTTCCGGCTCGCAAAGCGCGTGTGACGAGTGCCCCGAAGCGAGCAGGGAGCCTCCACCACCCGGTCTGGATCGGGCTCGGCGCCCTGTATGTCATGGTCATGGTGGCCCTGCCACTCCGCCACCATCTCACCCCGGGCGACGTGAAATGGACCGGTGAGGGATACCTCGGGTCGTGGCAGGTGATGCTCAGCGAGAAATCGGCGTCGGCGGACTTCGTGGTCACCGACCGGGATACGGGGGAAAGCTGGAAGGTGCCACCCCCCGACTATCTGACCGAGCGACAGCGGATGGTCATGGCTACCGACCCGGTGATG
>JBEVIF010000266.1:0-9630 GCA_040510795.1 Acidimicrobiia bacterium | reverse complement strand
CGGTTCCGAGGGCCCGCTCTCGCAGTTGAGCGAGTTGCTCGGGGGTGAGCCATTCCGGCTGCTGTTCACCAACGTGGCTGTGTTGATCGGGCTCGTCTACGGATTTATGCCGTTCATGGTCCTTCCCCTCTATGCCGCCCTGGAGCGGATGGACTGGCGGCTGGTCGAGGCAGCGCGAGATCTCTACGCCGATGGTTGGACCGCATTTCGCAAGGTCACTCTCCCTCTCTCGATGCCTGGCGTGGTGGCCGGGTCGATCCTCGTGTTCATCCCTTCGCTCGGGGCGTACGTCACGCCGGCGCTCCTCGGCGGGGCGAGGACGGTGCTGATGGGTGACTACATCGTCAGTCAGTTCCTGGCCGCCCGCAACTGGCCCTTTGGCTCGGCGCTCTCGTTCGCGGTGATGTTCGTGATGCTTCTGGCAACGATCTTCTATTTCCGGGCCGGGGCGAAGACACTGTGAACGAGGGAACGCGCCCCAGGGGTTGGGTCGATCGGCTCCTCGCTCTAAACGCCTGGGTGGTCTATCTCTTCTTCTATGCCCCGATCGTCCTCCTCATCGTCTTCTCCTTCAACGACAACGACAATGTCGGGATCTGGACCCAGCCGTCGCTGCGTTGGTACGGGGAGATGTTCCAAGACGAGCGGGTGATGGGTGCTCTGCGCAACTCCCTCATCGTGGCCTTCTTCGCCACCATCGTCTCGACTGTGTTGGGCACGATGCTGGCCATCGCCCTGGAGCGATACCGGTTCCGGGGCAGAGGGACGCTGGACGGCATCGCCTATCTGCCGATCATCATCCCCGATGTGACCATGGCGGTGATGCTGCTCATCTTCTTCTTCCAGGCTTTTGGAATGCTCGACGACGCGCTGGGGATCAATCTGTCGGCCGGACTTCTCACCATCACCCTGGCCCACATCGCCTTCTGCATCTCATTCGTCGCGATCGTGGTCCGCGCCCGTCTCTCCCAGTTGGACAGCTCGCTCGAGGAGGCCGCGGCCGACCTCTACGCCAACCGCTGGCAGGCGTTTCGCAAGGTGACTCTTCCCTTGATCGCCCCCGGGGTGGCGGGCGGCGCTCTCCTGGCGCTGACCCTTTCCCTCGATGATGTGGTGGTCACCCAGTTCGTCTCCGGAGCTGGGTCGACGACTCTCCCCGTCTACGTCTTCGGTCTGGTGCGACGAGGCGTCACCCCACTGATCAACGCGGTCAGCACGGTCATGCTGGTGGCTTCGATGGTGCTGATCGGGATCTCCCTCGGGTTCCAGCGCGGCGCCGAGGCGAGAGGCCAGAGGCTGGCCGATCCCGAAGCTCTCCTCGAGGAGATCAGCGCCGATTGATCCCGATCCCGACTGCCTCGCCAAGCGGCACAGATTGGATAAGGTGTCGACCACAAGGCGGAATCCCGGGAGGATCCATGCGACGGATGGCGAGGCTCTTCGCCTCAATCATGGTGCTTGCACTGGTGGTGGCGGCTTGCGGTGGTGACGAGGGCGGGGGGTCAGACGGCACCACGGCCGACAGTGGCGAATCGCCCGAAGGGGTCACCGGTGCAGACTGTGCCCTCGACGAGGTGGACGGGGACCTCAACTTCTACAACTGGTCCGAGTACATGGACCCCGAGCTGGTCACCGCCTTCGAGGAGCAGTACGGCGTCGATGTGGTCGAAGACTTCTACGAGTCCAACGAGGCCCTGCTCGCCCAGATGCAGGCCGGCGCGGTATACGACCTGATCGTCCCTTCCGACTACATGGTTGGAATCATGATCGATACCGGTCTCCTCGCCCCGGTCAACACCACAGCCGTCCCCAATATGGCGAACCTGGCTGCGCAGTTCACTGAGTTGCCCTACGACCCGGGACCCGAGTACTCCGCGGCCTATCAGTACGGCACCACCGGACTCGGGGTCAACGTCTCCGTGGTCGGCGAGGACTTTCCGCGCAGCTGGGCTCTGCTCTTCGATCCGGAACTGACGGCGGACTTCCCCGGAGGGGTCTCGGTGCTCAACGACCCGAGGGAAGCGATGGGGGCGGCGTTGAAGTATTTGGGTTACTCCCTGAATGACACCGACCTGGCTCATCTCCAAGAGGCATCGGACCTCATCTCGGCCGGGATGGGCGGCATCGCCACATTCGACTCGGACCAGTACGACGAGGCGCTCGTGGCCGGCGAGGTAGCGGTGTCACATGGTTACTCGGGCAACATGATCGTCGGGATCGGCGGAGCGGATAACCCGGACGATTTCGAGTACGTCCTACCGGAGGAAGGGGCGACACTCTGGATCGACAACATGACGGTGCCGGCCAACGCGGAGCACCCGTGCACCGCCTTCACCTTCATGAACTACGTCCTCGACGCGGAGAACGGGGCAACCCTCACCAACTGGAACTACTACGGGACTCCCAACGAGGCGGCGGTGGAGTTCGTGGATCAAGAGGTGATCGATTTCTACGCACCGACCTTCGAGGCAGAAGGTCTGGAGATAATCGAGGACACCGGGGACTACGAGATCAACTTCACCGACTACTTCGCCACGGCGAAGGGCTGAACGCTCCCTTTCTGGCATCGAGATCCGATCCAACGGGATCGGATCTCCACGCCAAACGATCCGCGTAACTCAGGTCTGGCTTGGCACCGGATCCGGTGCTGTCGGCGGACGGCGCTTCTTCCACTGCCGATAGCCGATCAGACCTATCAGAGTCGGCACGCCGAGCACCAAGAGCAGCATTGGCAGGGTGTAGAGGGCGAAGTGAATGCCCCATTCCGCCACACCCTGAAGACCGACGACCAGGCTGCGTAGCGCGTCCCGTGCAACCTCGACAGGCTCCCAGGTGTCCTCCACGATCGGGACCACGGCCGGGGTCGGAGTGAGGCCGATGGTGAGCGTCGCTAGATCGACGACATCGTCGAGATGGTTCAGCTGTCCCTGGATTTGCTCGATCTGGCCCCGAACGTTCGAGACTTCGTTGTAGACACGGAGCAACTCGTCCGGGTCGGCATCGGGCTGCTGTCTCACCTCTGTCAGAAGGGCGCGAAGCTCGACTTCGAGGGCCTCGAGATTGGTGAGGCGGGCTTCGAGGTCGATGTACTCCCCGGTCACGTCCTGGGCGCCCTGCGACTCCGAGACCACCTTCTCCACCGAGCCCTTGATCGAGGTCATGATCTGGGTGAGCTCGGCGGACGGGATCCGGAGTGTCAGATTCGCAACAGGCTGGTCGTCTTCACCCTCAACCGGGTGCACCGTGGCGTCGGCGACGAAACCACCCGATGCCTCGGCCAGGGCGATGATCCGGTCGATAGCCGCCCTCGTATCGTCGGCCTCGAGTTGTAGCTGGGCTTGCCGGATCACCTTGCGATCCTGTGCCACCTCGAGGTCGACGGCGATCGCGCCATCGCCCGGTGGGACTGCCTCCGCGCCGGCCGTGGTGGTCGCTCCTTCCTCCCCGGAGGCGAACTCGCTTCGATCGGCCGCTCCCCCGACCGATGTGGTTTCGGCGGCTTGATCGTCACCGCTGCAAGCAGCGATGGCCACTCCCATTGCCAGAATCAATGCCACTCGTCTCATTGGTTTCTCCTCTTTGCGCCCCTTCGGGGCTTGGCGGTTGGACGAGCGGGTCAGCGGATCGGTTCCGCTGGGGCGAGCGCATGGCGTCCATTACCGTTGTGGCTATGAACAGTGGGCCGCTCAGGGTGCTCGAGATCTACGGCGACTCCGCCGACTTCGGGCGCATCCACGGTACCGAGTGCAAGGCGATGATCCGGGAGTATCTCGACGAGCGACTTGGTCTATCCGGTGACGCCGGCTGGGCAGGGCGCTCGGCTGGGGCAGAGACGGTCCTCGCCCTAGCTGACCAGACCCTGGTGCATCACCACGACTACTCGCCATCCCTGTACGAGGAGATGCTGGCCCTGGCTGAGGCGGCGGGGATCACGCCCGCGGAGGCGGTGGTGGTCGGGGGTTTCACCGACCTCGTCGACCTGGTTCGGGCCCACGACGGGTGGGCGCCCATCGAGGACGACTGCACCGCTGTCATCGACCCGGATAACGGGGTCTTCGCCCAAACCTGGGACATGCATGCCACCGCAGGCGAGTACGTATTGATGCTGAAACTGGACCCGGTGTCGGGCCCGGCTGCCGTGGTCCAGACCACCGCGGGGTGTCTCGGGCAGATCGGTATGAACGAGGCCGGGATCGGGATCGGCATCAACAACCTCACCTCCATCGGGAAACCAGGTGTGACCTGGCCTTTCGTTGTTCGCAAGGTTCTCGAGCAGACCGACCTCGATGCAGCCATCGATGCGGTCGCCACGGCCGATCTGGCCGGAGGCCACAACTACCTCGTTATCGGCCCAGACGGCGCCGGGGCGAACATCGAGGCCATGCCCGGGACGATCGAGGTGACCCGCGTGACCGAGACGCCGTTCGTGCACACCAACCACTGCCTGGATCCCGGGACGAGCCTCGAGGAAGGGGAGCGGACTCGGGAGCACGTGGCCGGCAGCGATGAGAGGCTGGAGCGGGGGACTGAGCTCGCCCAAGATTTGGACGGCTTCTTCTCGGACCCGTCGATCGCTCGCCGCGCCTCGTCGCCCGCTGAGGTGGCCACTTGTGGCGCCGTCGTGATCCGGCCCCGGGAGAAGAGGCTCGACTCGGTATGGGGAATCCCGGGCGACAACCCGTGGGAGTCGTTCTGTCTGTGAGCGAGGTGACGATCGTCAACCTCGAGGCGGACATGGCGGCTGACCTGGAGCAAATCGAGCTCACTTGCTTCCCGATGGCCAATCCCGACGACCTGTTGTCGAAGGACGACATCCTCGCCTACGCCGACGTGTTCCCGGAGGGCTATTTCGTCGCCCTGGCCGATGGCCGGCCCGTCGGCATGGGCGCCGGGATCTACCTCGACTTCGACTTCGACCACCCCCAGCACAACATCGCCGGGATAACCGGCGAGCACCAGTGTGCCAACCATGACCCGGACGGCGCCTGGTACTACGGGACCGACATCACCGTCCTCCCCGAGTATCGGGGCCGTGGGATCGGGGGCATGTTGTACGAGAAACGAAAGGGCCTCGTGATCCGGGATGGCAAGCGGGGCATCATCGCCGGTGGGTCGCTCCCCGGGTACTTCCAGCACAAGGGGACGATGCCCATCGACGAGTACGTGAGTCGTGTCGTCGCCGGCGAGCTCCACGACCCGACGCTCACGTTCCAGCTCTCACATGGGTTCGAAGTGCGTGGCCTGCTCGAGAACTACATCGAGGACGACGCCGACGACGGGTGGGCCGCACTGATCGTCTGGGAGAACAGGTCCGCATCGACGCCTACGATTGACCCATGACTCAAGGACCGCCCACGGATCCCGCCGGGCAGGACCCAGAAGTCCCTGTGGAGCCTCCGATGGAGCAACCGGCGCCGCCACCTCCCCCCTCGGCCGCGATCCAACAGCAGCCCCAGGCTCAGCCTCCAGCGAGGAACAGTGACCAACAGATGTGGCAGGTGCTGGCCCACGCCTCGGCGTTCGTCCAGGTCATCGGCATCCCCTCACTGGTCGGGCCGCTGGTGGTCTGGCTGATCAAGCGTGACGACCCGGCTGTCGAGCCCCACGCCCGCGGTGCCCTCAACTTCCAGCTCTCGCTGCTGATCTATTTCATCGTGGGGGGAATCATCGGCGTCATCTTTGCCATCACCGTGATCGGGCTCGTCGTAGCGATCCCGATCTTCATCTTCCTCTTCGTCCTGATCATCCTCGAGTTGATCTTCGCCCTGATGGCCTCACTGGCAGCCTCCCGCGGAGAGCTCTATGCCTATCCGATGAGCATCGAGCTGATCAAGAAGTAGCGACCTTTCGCTCCGCCATCCCGTTCAGAACTTCGAGCACGACCCGATTCGCCAGATAGGAGGTCTGCTCTCCGGGTCCGTCATAAGGCGGAGACACCTCGACGATGTCTGCTCCGAGGACATTGAGGTCGCGGGAGAGTCTCCGCACTGTGTCGAGAAGCTCGCGTGAGCCAAGCCCGCCGGGTTCTGGCGTTCCTGTGCCAGGGGCGAGACCTGGATCGACGACGTCGATGTCGACACTGATGAAGACACCTTTGGCTCCACCCTCCAGCGAGTAGGAGACAGCCTCGTCGACCACATCCTGAAGGCCCCGTTCGACTATCTCATTCATCAGGAAGGACCGCATTTTCTGCTCGCGCATCCACTGCATCACCTCGGGCTCGGGCCAGTAGCCACGCAGGCCGATCTGGACGAAGCGGTGGCCAGGCACTGCTCCTGAGTCGATCAGCCGTCGCATTGGCGTGCCGTGCCCGTACAGGGAGCCGTTCTGGGTGAATCCGGTGTCGGCGTGGGCGTCGAAGTGGATGAGGGCAATCTCGCCGAAACCGTGTACCCGGGCCACTCCGAGTGCGTCGGGCCATGTGATCGTGTGGTCCCCGCCGAGGATGATCGGCACTTTCCCGGAGGCGGACACCTGCTCGACGGCGTCGGCGATCCGCCCGATGGAGATCTCCAGCTCACCCGGTCGGACGTAGACGTCCCCCACATCGACCACTCCCAATGTCTCGAATGGGTCGAGACCGGTGGGAAGGTGCGGCCGATAACCGTCCATTGCGCCGTAGTCGGCGTTGCGGATCGCCTGGGGCCCGAAGCGCGCACCGGGCCGATAGGTCGTTCCCCAGTCGAAGGGGGCTCCGAGTATGACCACAGACCCGTCCCCGAGATCGTCCATCGTGACCGCGGGGACGCCGAGGAACGAGTTCCGTGAGGCGAAGGAGATGTATTCGGCGGAGGCGAAAGGAATCTCGCCTTTTCGTTGTTCGTAGGGGGTGTACATCGGATCGTTACGCTAACTGCCAGACCCCCTTGGTGAGCCATGACGCCGGAGCGCGTGCAACGAACCTATCTGATCCTCCTCCTTCTCCAGACGCTCGCCGCCTCCCTGATCTGGGGGATCAACACCCTCTTCCTGCTCGATGCCGGGCTCAGCATCACCGAGGCGTTTGTCGCGAATGCTGGATACACCGCGGGCATGGTGATCTTCGAGGTACCCACTGGAGTGATCGCAGACACGTTCGGCAGGCGAACCTCTTTCATCCTCGGTGCGGCCACGCTCCTCGTGACAACGGCTGCCTACCTGGGGCTCTGGTACCTCGAGGCGCCAATCGGGTGGTGGATCCTGGTCTCGGTGTTGATCGGCCTCGGCTTCACATTCTTCTCTGGCGCCACCGAGGCCTGGCTGGTCGACGCCCTCCATGCCACCGGGTACGCGGGTGAAATCGAGACCGTGTTTGGCCGGGGCCAGGTAGTCGCCGGCGCCGCCATGCTCGTAGGCACTGTGGGGGGCGGGTTCCTGGGGCAGGTCAATCTGGGAATTCCCTACGCACTCCGCTCACTTCTCCTCCTTGCCGTCATCGGAGCAGCCTGGCTATGGATGCACGACATCGGATACGAGCCGGCGAAAGGGGTGGCGGTAGGGGAGCAGGTTCGCGGGATCCTGCGGGCCTCGATCAAGCATGGATTCGGCAATCCTCCAATCCGGATGTTCATGCTCGGTGCGCCCTTCGCAGCCGGTGTCAGCATCTGGGCGTTCTATGCGTTCCAGCCCTACCTGCTCGAGCTATACGGGGATCCGAACGCCACCTATCTGGCCGGGATCGCCGCCGCCGTGTTCGCCGTCGCCCAGATGGCCGGCGGCGCGTCAGTGAAATTCGTGCGAGGGCTGGTCGAGACCCGCACAGCGGTCATCATCCTCGAGGTCGTTGTCGGCGGCGTGGCTCTGGTGGGCGTGGGTCTGGCCCAGATGTTCGAGATCCCGGTCGGATTCTGGGTGGCAATAGGGCTGTTGACCCTCCTCTCCGTGATCTCCTCCCTCTCGAGCCCGATGCAGCAGGCGTACATGAATGCCTGCATTCCCTCCGAGCAACGGGCGACGGTGCTCTCGTTCAATTCGCTGATGGGAAGCGCCGGCGGCGTCGTGGCCCAACCTGCGTTGGGCCGGGTGGCCGATGTGTACTCGTTCGGGACCGCCTATGTCGTGGCCGGCATCCTCTACGCGATCAGGCTGCCGTTCGTCGTCGCGGTGCGACGCATGGGCTTGCGGGCCGACACCGACACGCGCTCCGAGCCGACAATCGTGCCTTGACCCCTGGCATCATGGGCGCGGTGGCTGAGCACGAGAGCACCGATACCGACCCGATGGGTCCCGCCATCATCCGGGGAATCATGATCGGCGTCCCGGTGACGCTGGTCGCGCTGACCCTTGGTATCTGGCTAATCACCGACCAGGACATCTTCGTGTCGATGCTGACGGCGCTGCTCCCCGGGATTCTGCTTGGCGCTTTCGGTGGTGGCTTCGCCGGCATGGCGATGACGATGAGGGAGTAGCGAGCTACTCCTCCTCTCGCAGCACGAACACCACGGTCTGAAGGTCGGTGAACTCGTCGATTCGCTGCCGCCCCCAACCGGTGTCCGTGCCCGCCGCGCCGCCGAACGGCTGGAACGTCTCCCAGAAATCGGTCGAGTCGTTGACTACCACCGTGCCCGAGCGGATCCGATCGGCGTACCAGAAAGCCTTGGTCAGATCGTTGGTGAACACCGCAGCCTGCAGACCGAGGTGGGTCCGGTTGGCCATCCCGACAGCCTCGTCGTCGTCCCGAGCGCTGAGGATGGGGAGCACCGGTCCGAACGACTCCTCCTGCGCCACCTCCGATGCCTCGGGCACCCGGTCGAGGATGGTGAAGTCGTAGTAGAGGTCGGTGGGGAAGCCTGACGCCCGCCTTCCACCCATCAGCAACTCGGCGCCCTTGTCGACGGCGTCGGCGATGTGCCGGTCCATCTTGGCGGCCGTCGGCTCGTTGTTCAGGGGCCCCATGTTGGTGGCCTCATCGAATGGGTCGCCGAGCCGGACATTCTCGGCGGCCTTCAGCGATGCCTCCACGAACTCATCGTGCACCTCGTCGACGACGATCACGCGTTCCGTTGCGACGCAGACCTGCCCGGCGTTGTAGTACGCCCCGTAGACCGCCGCCTCCGCGGCCTTGGCCACGTCGGCGTCTGCGGTGACCACGGTCGGTCCGTTGCCTGACATCTCCATGATCGAGCGCTTGAGGCCCATGACGGAGACGATCTTCTTGCCGGTGGCTGACGAGCCGGTGAAACCAACCGCATCCACCCCGTCGTGAGTCACCAACTGCGTGCCGATGTCACCGGCGCCGGGGATGACCTGAATGGCACCCTTCGGCGCTCCAGCCTCTTCGAAGACCTTGGCCATCTCGAGCAAGGCCCAGGAGGTGAACTCTGGCGGTTTGACGATCACCGCGTTCCCGGTGGCGAGACCGGGCCCGACGTACTCCATGGGGATCATCACGGGGAAGTTCCAGGGCGTGATCGCTACCCAGACCCCGACCGGGCGGCGGACCGTGAACATGCGCCGGTGCCGACTGGTCGTGGGGATCAGCTCGCCCTTGAGACGCTTGACGTCTTCGGCGGCGATCTGGAAGTAGTCACCAGACTCGGCGATGTCTTCTTTGGCCTCTGCCTCAAATGGCTTGCCCTGCTCCATCGACAGGATGCGGGCCACTTCTTCGACCTTGCCTTGCCACAAGTCGTAGATGCGAAGGCAGAGATC
>JBEVIF010000265.1:0-4708 GCA_040510795.1 Acidimicrobiia bacterium | reverse complement strand
GCCCGTGAGCGCTTCGATGAGCAGAAGGTGGTCAACATCGTCATGGATGCCTATCGAGACGGGCTCGTCGCGAAAGGCCTCGGCCATCTCATGCCCACCGCCATGATCACCCCGCCGCCGCGTCCACAAATGCGGCTCGCCACATCCCGTGACGCATGGGCTCTGGCTGAGCTCCACGCTTCACAGATCGCAACCGGGTTTCTCCCCCTGCTGGGCCGCAGATTCATGAAGGTCCTGTATCAGGCGCTGATCGCCTGGAACGGGGCCGTGGTCGTCGTCGTCGACGACGGCGGCGGACCGGTTGGCTTCACGGCGGGAGTGGAGAACGTCGGCGAGTTCTACGCCCATTTCTCGAAGCATTATTGGTGGCGAGCCGGATGGGCGGCCCTGCCCCGGTTGATCAGGCCAAGCAACCTGCGTCGGGCATGGGAGACATTCCGCTATGGCCAGAACCAGGTAGACGTGCCGGCGGAAATGCTCTCGATGGTGGTTGCTCCGAGAGCGCGGGGGAAGGGACTTTCGCTGATGTTGGGGGCGAGGCTGCTCGACGACCTGAACCGGAGGGGAGTGCCCGCGGTGAAAGTGACCGTTGGCTCAGAGAACGAGACGGCCATCGGCGCCTACCGAAAGATGGGCTTCAAGGACACCGAGCGGATCCAGGTCCATGCCGGCGAGAGCTCTGAGATCCTCGTTTGGCGGCCCTGATAGTTGCCGGTGTCGTCAGCCTGGCCTGGTGTCTTTTCGCAGTCTGGGTGGGGCCCCAGGTCGGCTATGTCGATCGCCCTGATGACCCGGCACTGAAGGCGCACGCCCGGCCGGCGGTGCCTCTCGGTGGGGTGGGGGTTTTCCTCGGGGTCAACGCGGCCGGGCTGATGCGAAATGACCTGGAGTGGGGCCTTCTCATCGCCACGACCATCGTTCTCGTCCTCGGCCTGATCGACGACCGCGTGGGGATCGATCCAAAGGCGCGGTTGGTAGTCGAGCTGCTGGCCGCAGTCGTATTGGTCCTCAACGTCGCTGCGAACCCCGGCATCGTGTTCATAGTCCTCAGCGTCGCGCTTGCGGTCTTCGCCATCAACAGCGTCAATCTCCTCGACGGCCTCGACGGCCTGGTTGGTTCGGTGGGAATGGTGACGGCAGCCGGATTGGCCGTGATCGCGCAGGGTCGAGGCCTCGACTTCGTATCGCCGCTCGAGCTCGGCGCGGCCTTGGCCGGCTTCCTCGTCCTCAACTGGCACCCGGCACGTGTGTTCATGGGCGACGCCGGGACCTATTTCCTCGGCCTCTATTTGACCCATCTGATCATTGATTCCACCAGCGACTCGGCGATCGAGATGGTGTTCACAGCCGGCGTCCTCGGCGTGTTCGCAATCGACATGTTCGTGACGCTCCTTCGTCGTCGGCTCAACCATCGCCCTCTCTTCCTCGGGGACCGCAGCCACGTCTACGACCAGCTGCGTGACCGCGGGGTAGGGGTGCGGGCCATCGCGCTGATCGCCGCCGCCACACAGGCTGTCCTGCTTGCGCTTGTGATCGCAGCCGAGCAGGCACTGGGAGTCGAGTGGGGTCTGGTGTCCCTCATCGCCCTCCTCGCGCTACTCCTTGCCGCCTTGGCCCGTCTCGGTTTCCTCAGAGTCGATCAACCTCGAACCCGATGATGTGGTGGCCTGGGATCAGCTGGAGACGCGGCCGGGTGTGGTCAATGCGATCTTGAACGATTGCAGGGCGTCCGCGAAGTCCCGTTTCATGAGCAAGCGCTTGGCAGTGCCCAAGGCCCGAGATGCCTCGTATATCCCGACCCCCCTGAGGCCGGTTTTGTCGAAAGGCCCACCGAGGCTCGAGGACTGATAGCCCTCGAGGAACAGACTCCGGAGCCCCAACCGTTGCCCGGGTGCGGCGCGGGTGAGCAACTGGTAGGTGAACCACGCCACGTCCTCGTGCAACATTGCCGGGGTGCCAAGGATCGGCGGGTCGACTACCGAGAGCTGCGCATCGCTCGAGACGAGGAAGTCGTTGCGCGAGAAGTTGTGACTGCGAATCACTGACCCCTCCTTAGCTGGAGCCCACCGCTCCAGGACCCATCGCATGATGGCCGGCAAGCGTTGCAGCGCCTCGTGACGCACGGCATCCGTCTCTGGGTCGATGACCGCGAGGCGATGGATCCATCCGAAGGCTTCGCCGCACGACTTCACGACTTCAGACAGACGGTCGGGGTCGGTCCAGAGGGCATGCCCTGTATCCGCCAGCACGTCGAACAACTCCACACCCTCGACGTTGGGCATGATCACCCCGGGAGGCTCCCTGGTCCAGCCCAACGGCTCGGGGAAGGAGATGCTGGACGACGGCCCGGGCGTCAGGTGTTGCAGGTCGGAGAGTCGACGAAGTGCGTCGTGGGCACCCTCTGCGCTCTCCGGAGTCCATCTTCGTTCCACCTTGAACACCACGTCGAACGGCTGCTCATTCACTTGGGCCGGATGGGCCCGAAAACGCCAGAACCCTGAGTTGCGGGTGCGCCAGGTGTCCAGGGCCTCGATCCGGTCTATCGATCGGGATGGCGTGAGGACGTCATTGACCACGCGCGTGATGGTGTCTTGATCCAGCGTGCTGATGTCGATCGCCAACGTCCGTCCTCCGTCGACCACCTTGGTGTCGGTTGTCGCCCAGCCTCAGTGGTCGCCGGGCGCCGGCAGGGGCTTCCGCGAGGGCCCGGTGCGTATGACTGTCTCGACGGCTTCGTCGATCGATTCCGGGGCCGGGGGCGGCTCTTCCTCTTCGGTCTTCTTCCGCCGACCGCCCTTGGTCTCATCCCAAGCCAGACCGGCGATGAGGGCGAAGAACATCGGCAGCACCTGGACGCGTTGGCGGGCCAGCAAGCCGAGGTTGAGGATGGCACTGAAGCCGACGATGAACCCGCCGGTGTAGAAGAAGGCCATCATCAGATACGGCTTCTCGCGCATTCGTCCCTTGTTCCTCCACATCGCAGGGAGGTTCCAAATCGTTATGCCGAGCAGGATGGTTCCCTCCAAGGCACTGAGCAGCGCTTGGGCATTGCCTGCTTCGTAGATCAGGGGGCGGAACAGGACCTTGATGATCGCGCCTGGTAGCTGGGCCGGGCTGCCCACCGCCCCGCCCTCGACCTCGGACCCACCGGTAGCCGTCCGCTCCGAGACATCGGAGAGGAATTGATCGGGGCTCGTGGTCCCCTCACCACCGTCGACCGTCACACCGAATGTGCTCGAGAAGGTGAGAACTGAGAGGGCTGCTCCTGCGGCGCAGAGGAGGATCATGATCCCGCGCTTGGCAGATCCCTGGTACTTCTTCGGTGCCTTGCCGAATACCGCGGCCAGGACGATGGCCAGACCCATCACCGCCGCCACGTGCGACCTGATACTGGCAGCCATGTAGAGACCAGGTGCGATGAGAAGGATTGCGCTGAACTGATAGAACTTGAGAAGCCGGGATGCCCCGTAGGCAGCCAGCCCCAGGAAGAAGACCATGAGGGCGTCTTTACCGATGCTCGATGGCCAGAAGAGGAGGCTGGGAGCGAAAAAGACGGCGAGCCCGTACATCTTGAGCTGATAACCGGCCAACCAGTGGCGCCCGGCCAGGAAGAAGAGCAGCAAGCCGGTGAAAGCGATCAAGGCGAAGATGATGAAGCCCCCGAGCATGCTCGGGGTGTAGGGCGCGTAGATCAGCCCGGTGGCGATTTCGGTGAACGCGGTGCCTGGCTGGCTGGATTGCGATACCGGAACCTGCATCCCCCGCCAGACCTGGGCGAATATCCCGCCCCACATGTGATAGCTATACGAGTCACCCGTCTCGTACAAGACGGTGACCATCCAGAACCGCCCGAACGCACCCAGCAGCTTGGCAGTGCAAGCCCACATGATCATCGTCGGCAGCCAGTCGCGGTCCTGCCTGGTGGCGACCGCCTTGCCCACGAATGACATGACGACGAGGGCAGCCGCCGAGATGAGCAACGCCTCGAAGACGGCGACCCCATCGGTGACGACTTCGTCCTCGATCTGGGCGAAGAAGGGCGCTTGAAGCGCGAACCAGGTGGTCATCACAAGAGCTCCAGGTCACTGATGGCGAGATCCCATGAGGCCATGGAGGTGACATCGATGTCCAAGTCCCGAAGCGGCCGCGCCATCAGGGTCAAGGCGGTGACCCCGGGCACGGGGACGAGACCGCTTCGAATGGCGGCCCCTCGCTCGGGCGACCCTGGAGAGAACCAGGCGGCGACATACCCCGACCGGGATTTGCGGCCGGCCTCTCGCAACGCAGCCCTCGGGCGTGGCCCGTAGACGTCGGCCACGATCAACTCGCGTCGTCCCTTGCGGACGTTGGGCCTGACAACGGCGGTCGAGTCCGCCGAGTCGACACGGAAGTATCGAGCCGTGGGGTGTGAGCCGAATCGCCAGCGCAAGTAAGGCTCGTTCCTTGGGGTGCGCAGACCTCGAGGGGCTCTATCGGTCACGTCGAGGGGAATCGCCGGTTTTGGATCGGCCAGGAAATTCTCGGGGTCTGTGTCGGTAACGGGACTGCGATCCGTGGCCAGGCGCGACGAAGGGCGCGCCAATACACCGATCATCCCGATTTCTGTCCACCCCATGGAGAGATACCCCGCACCCGATTTCTCGTTAGGGGTATTGAACACCAGATCAATGTCTTGCGCCACCGCTAATTCGAGCGCTTCTTCCGTGAG
>JBEVIF010000264.1:0-3596 GCA_040510795.1 Acidimicrobiia bacterium | reverse complement strand
AGGGTCCCGAGCCCCGTGACCCTTCAAATCCCCGACCTGGAGATCGATGCTCCCATCGAGGCCTACGGGGTGAACAGTCGCACGGGGCAGATGGAGGTTCCCCACAACGTGAGGGACGTCGCCTGGTACCGCTTCGGGCCAACCCCAGGTCAGGCGGGCTCGGCGGTGCTCGCTGCCCACGTCGACCTCGAGGGACAGGGACCAGGAGTCTTCTTCAGGCTCGGAGCTCTCGAGGCCGGCGATCTGATCGAAGTCCAGTACGACGACGGAACCGAGCTCGCCTTCGAGGTCCAGGCTCGGGCCTTGTACCCGAAGGAAGAGCTGCCCTTGGAGGCCATCTTCTCCGAGGAGGGGCCTCCGGTGCTGACACTCATCACGTGCGGCGGCGGCTTCGACCCGAGCATTTCCCGCTACGACAGCAACGTCGTCGTCTACGCCACGCCGGCTGATGACCTCCCGGCTGCTTTGATCGGGTGATGGTGCCCCTCTCACACTCCGCCAGGGCACAGTTAGCCTCCACGCCTCGTAACGGAGCGAAAAGTGGATGAAGGCAGCCTCAGGTCTGCACGCCTCGGAGTCACCGCGGCCGCCCTTTCGGGGGACTCCGGCGGGCTCTACAACATCGTTGCCCGCCTCATGGATGAGGGGATTCCTCTCGACTCGCTGCTCTTCGACCTGCTCCTTCCCACTGAAAGAGATGTCGGATCGCGGTGGCAAAGCGGGGATTACCTGGTCTCGGAGGAACACACCGCGACCGCCACAGTCGAAACCGTCGTCGCGCTCCTCGCTGGGTCGTTGGACCAACCCGAGGAAGGCCTCCATGTCGTGGTTGCCTCCGCTGAGGGCGACTCCCACTCCTTGGCAGGCCGGGCCGTAGCCGCCTATCTCCTCTACAACGGGTTCCGGACCAACTTCCTCGGCGCCAACGTGCTCGCCAGCGACCTGGGGGAGTTCCTCGCCAGCGAGCAGCCCGATGCGTTGATCATCTCCTGTGCGATGACCAATCATCTCCTCGGAGCCCGGGCAGTGATCAGCCAGAGCCACTCTGCCGACGTGCCTGTGCTCGCGGGCGGGCGGGCGTTCGGCGAGACCGAGGCGTGGGCGACCAAGCTCGGAGCCGACGCCTGGGCGTCGCACCCGAGAGACATTCCAGGCATTCTGCAGACCTGGGTGCCAGACGTAAGAGCCTCCGAGAGCCGGGCTCGTGACCCGTCGCAGGACCTGCTGAAGCTGATCGAACGACGGACCTCGGTTCTCGCTCTGGCACAGGAGGATTTGGAGCGACGTCTCGAAAAAGCGCCCGGCCCGCGTCTGCGAGACGAGCTTGCCCTGCTTCTCGGCGCTGTCGAAGCGTCTCTGCTGCTAGGCGAGAACGAGTTGATCGTCGAGACTCTGGAGTGGCAACAAACGACCCTCCAGGCCCACGGGTATGGCGACTCGGCCCCACTGACGGAGGCCGTCATTGCAGGCTTGCGGCCGGTTTCCCCCGAAGCGGCCGAGGCTCTTCGCTCCGCCCTGTCCACTTAGACGGCCGGTCGGAAGCATCGGAAGCAGGGGGGTGGGTCACGCCCCACTCCGCTCCGTGGCGAGTCGAATTCCCGGCCCCGATGGGCAACCTCTTAGATCGGTGGCTTCGGGCGTCGGCTGGCCTCTTCGACAATGCGGCGGGCCATAGGGCCGAACACCAGTGAATGAAACGGCCAGAGCAGATACCAGTAGAGGCGACCTGCCAGTCCGCGCGGGGCAAAGTGAGCGGTCTGGATCAGACTGGTATGGCCACTCTTGCTTTCGACTTCAAACTCGAGCCAGGCCTCGCCAGGCAATCTCATCTCGGCTACCAGCAGAAGGCGTCGATTCTCTTCGAGGTCGGCCACCCGCCAGAAGTCGAGCGTGTCGCCTCGCACCAAAGCAGGGCGGGGTCCCGCAATTCGTTGGAGGCCGACACCCCCCACCACACGGTCGATCAGACCTCGAAGCCACCAGGCCCAACCGGCGGCGTAGTATCCAACTTCGCCTCCTATCCGCGTCACTGCCCAGTAGACGTCCGCTGCCGGAGCGGCCGTTTCCACTACCTTGCGGTCCCGCAGCCAGCGGGCTCCGGCCCAGGCCGGATCGGTTGGCAGGCTCACCGCCGGTTGCTCTACAGCCTGGTGCCAGCGGGTTTCATCGGTGTTGCCCTCCACCCTTTCCAGGGCGTCAGAAACGGCCTCGCGATACGTGCTGAGGGGACGCTCGACCAACTCTGTTGCCGCGTTCGCGGTGACTACGACCTCAGTGATGAGGCTGTCTATGAGCGTGCGGGCGATCCGGGTGGGCACTGCGGTGACGAGACCCACCCATCGTGAGGAGAGCGAGGGGGAGAACATCGGCACTGGCAAGATCAGGCGGCGCCGAAGACCTGCCTCTTCGGCGTAGATCTGCATCATGTCCCTGTATGTGAGAACGTCGGGACCGCCCACCTCCAGCATCCGATGATCGGGCAGGTCGTGATCGAGCAGTCTGACAAGAACTGCCAATACATCCCTGGCAGCGATGGGCTGGCATCGAGTCCGAACCCAAAGAGGCGTGATCATCACCGGAAGCACCTCGGTCAGATGTCGAAGCATCTCGAACGAGACCGAGCCCGACCCGATGATCACCGCCGCCCTGACCTCAATGAGTGCGATCGGACCGGCGGCGAGAACCCGACCTACCTCTTGACGGCTGGCCAGATGGCCGGAGAGGTCGGTCGAGCCTCCCAGACCACCCATGTAGATGATCCTCCTCACGCCTCGACGTTCCGCCTCCCGACGGAAGTTCTCGGCGGCTTGACGGTCACGGGCGGCAAACCCCTCGCCGCCGTCCATCGAGTGAATCAGGTAGTAGGCGGTGTCAATCCCCTCCAGAGCGGCTTCCAACGATGCCGGCTCCAGAGCATCGGCCACCGCCACCTCCACCTGCTTATGCCAGTGGTGGCTGCTGAGACCCTCGGGGCTTCGCACCATGCAACGCACCCGATGGCCCGCCGCCAGGAGTTGGGGCACCAGGCGACCCCCCAGGTAGCCACTGGCTCCGGTCACCAGCAATGTGGATCTGGAAGTGCGCGCGACGCCAGCCGGCGATGGCTCCGGTGATGCCTTCTCGTGATGTTGCAGAGCACTCTCGTTCGTCATCCACTAGTGATTCGGCGCCGAACCTGGTGGTGGATTGGATCTGGTCGAGCGACAGGTTCGCCTGGTTCTGGCCGCGGACCTTCGCCGCACCGTCGGGTGGGGGCATGGACTGATCGGGCCGTGGCCGGACTTCAGTCGAGTGCTTTCGGCGAGGACGTCTACCGACTGTCAAGCTCAAAGCGGCCGCTCTCTTGCATTCGATCGTGACGAACCATGCGTTGGTTGATGGCAACATCGCCCGGGGGTTGGCTGGCGATCACAGTCTCCCCGGACATGAACGGTGAGCCTCTCGATCTCGGCGATGACGAAGCCTGTCAGCTCGTTCTGGGTGTCGCATAGGGACGAATCGCCGTTGAGGACATAGCCGACCGCCCCATCACCGAACGAGGACTGGGGGACAGGATCAACCCACGGGAAGTGGTGGCTTGAGCGATGGCAGCGAGG
>JBEVIF010000263.1:0-3770 GCA_040510795.1 Acidimicrobiia bacterium | reverse complement strand
AAGGTCACGGTGAACCGCGTTCCCGACCGACCAGGGGTTGCTGCGGCGCTGTTCGGATCCTTGGCGGCTGCAGGGGTGAACATCGACATGATCGTGCAGAACGTGTCACACGACGGCAGCACCGATATCAGCTTCACTGTTCCCAGGGCCAACCTGGTCGACGCCGAACGGATCGCCAAGCAGGTAGCGGCTGAGATAGATGCCGAATCGGTCGACGTCGATTCCGAAATCGCCAAGGTTTCGCTGGTCGGCGCCGGGATGAAATCACATCCTGGTGTCGCCGCCAAGGTGTTCGAAACCCTGGCTTCGGCTGGCATCAACATCGAGATGATCTCCACTTCCACCATCCGCATCTCCTGCGTGGTCAGGGCAGGTGATGTCGAGGCGGCGGTACAGGCGCTTCATGCGGCCTTCGACCCTCCGGCCATCTACGAGGAGGTGGGGGCGTGAGCGATCGGGTCGTCGCGGTGGTCGGGGCTACGGGCGCCGTTGGCCGCACCATGAGAGCGATTCTCGAGTCGAGGGACTTCGCTCTGGGATCGTTGCGTCTTCTTGCGTCGGAGCGGTCTGCCGGTTCGGTCATCGAGACGAGATGGGGCGAGGTCGAGGTCGAGGATCTCACCTTGGCCGACCCGTCCGGAGTCGACATTGCCCTGTTCTCGGCCGGTGGTGATCGCTCCCGTGCCCACGCACCACGATTCGCAGATGCAGGTGCGGTGGTGATCGACAACTCGTCAGCCTTCCGGATGGACCCGAGCGTCCCTCTGATCGTGACTGGAGTCAACGACGCCGCCGTCGGGGCTCACCGCGGGATCATCGCTAACCCGAACTGCACCACGATGACCCTGATGATGGCGGCAGGCCCCCTCCACAGGGCCGCCGGTCTACGCAGCATGGTGGCCACTTCCTACCAATCGGTGTCCGGTTCCGGCCAGCAGGGCGTTGTCGAGCTGATTGAGCAGACCGATTTGCTTCGTCCCGACCTCGACGCCCTGATGACCGGCGGATGGGCGGATCCTCGACCGTCTCTCTACACCAGACCGATTGGATTCAATGTCCTTCCGCTGGCCGGGTCAGTCACCGACCAGGGGTACACCGACGAGGAGTGGAAGCTGGTGAACGAGTCGAGGAAGATCCTCGACCTCCCCGGCCTTCACGTGGAGCCGACCTGTGTCCGCGTGCCCGTACTCGTGGGCCATGGTGTTGTTGCCTCACTGCGCTTCGAGCGGCCGATCGAGCCAGACGAGGCGACCGAGATCCTGGATATAGCGCCGGGCGTCCAGGTTTGGACCGACGAGGTGCCAACCCCGCTCGACTCGGCCGGGATCGACGACGTGCTGGTTGGTCGGATTCGCCCGACAGTGGGTCACCCGGGTGGCATCAACCTTTGGGTGGTCGGTGACAATCTGCGCAAGGGCGCGGCCCTCAACGCGGTCCAGATCGCCGAGTTGCTCTAGTTCTGAGGCGGTTCAGCGGTCTGGCCGTCGTTCCTGAGCAATGCCGACATGCGACGCCGCAACAGGGGCGGAGCATTACGCAGCCCGAGGTCGAGGGCGAAGCGGGCGTCATCGGTGACATCGAGGATGATCTCCTCGCCCTCCGCTCGCATATGGAACCCATCGGGCATCGCAGAAACACGGATCTCATCCCGAGCCCAGTCTCCGACCTCGATCTCGCCAGCCATCATGGATAGCCGATCGTCGGTTAGGTCGATCAGCACGCTGATCGGGGCTTCGTCGGTTCCATCTAGTCGGAGCCGCGCATCGTAAGCAGTCATCATCCTCCCCTGACCTGTCTGCACCAGCAGGATAAGAGTATCCGGAGTTTTCCCGGAGGGAAGCGGTTCTTGGTCGAAGGGAATGGGGTTGGGTCCGTGCGTCGCCTACCATTCGAGCATCATCGGGACGTGGCGCAGCTTGGTAGCGCGCAGCGTTCGGGACGCTGAGGTCGTGGGTTCGAATCCCGCCGTCCCGACTCAGAAACCCAGGTCAGGGCCGTTCGAGAGGACGGCCCTGATTCGTGCGTGGTCCTATGGGCATCCGGGGGCGTAGCCTCGACCTCGAATCGCTCGTGACCGGGAAGGCCTTCCGTGACCAGGCATGATTCGGACCTAGAGGAGATTTGGCGGGACGCGCTGACCAACCCGGACAGCCCGTTTTACAGGTACGGGCGGATCCGAAAGCATTTCCCAGGCAATCCTCGGTGCAAGCTGTGCAAGCTGCCGCTTGGGGGAATAGCTACACCGATCCTCAAGCTGTCCGGACGGGGGCCATCAAAAGGCAACCCCCGCTTCTGCAACGCTTGCGAGGTCTGGGCGAGCAACCACCCAGGTGGCGCCGAGATCGAGCTGACCCTGCTGTTCGCCGACGTCCGCGGTTCGACGCGGCTCGCCGAGGACCGAGGGCCACGCGCATTCGCTGCACTGATGCAACGCTTCTATCGAGCCGGCACCGAGGTCTTGATCGACAGCGGTGCGTTCCTCGACAAGCCGATCGGTGACGAGATCGTTGCTCTCTATTCCCACTGTGGGGCGCGGACCATGCGGCCAAAGGTCTTCGGGCCGCCCAGAACCTGCTGATCGGGAAAGGGCACGATGTCGGTGGTCCGTGGATCCCGATAGGTGTCGGTCTTCACACCGGGGTCGCATTTGTGGGCACTGTCGGTGTGGAAGGTACGGATAGCTATGACGTGACCGCCCTGGCGACGCGGTCAATGTCACCTCCCGGCTTGCATCTTTGGCCCGGACAGGTGAGGTTCTCGTCAGCGACGATGCTTATTTAGTGGCCAGCCTCGCCTCGGTGATCTCGAACGTCGCACCCTGGAGCTCAAGGGACGCGCAGAACGACTAGGCGTGCGCGTCCTCACGGTGGCCACCGTTGAGGTCTGAGTCGATGATTCCGAAAAAGGCTCGGCTCGACAGATAGCTTGAACGAAATGCGGTGTCCCTTTCCCTCCTGACAATGTCGGATGCTCATCCCGCGGACAACCGAGAGCCCGGCACCACAGTGACCTCGTCTCGCCAGGAGGCGGTCAGGCGTTTTACGGACGTCCTCCGCGACATCTCAGTCGGTGGAATTGCCAGTCTCATCTCAGGGACGGTGATCCTCGGGCTTGGCGGTCGGCTGGTCATGTTCTTCAGTCGCCTCTTGCATCCCGAGGCGATCGGGCGCTTCACCGAGAACGGCAACGAGGTGGGCGTGTTCACCGTCGAAGGGACTGTCGGCCTGCTGTTGTTCGGCGGTGTCGCCAGTGGGCTCATCGCTGCTCCGGTGTGGGTGATGATGAAGCCGTGGATTCCCCGGAAATGGGCGATCGTCGGCCTCGGGGCCGTCGCCATCGGCGGATTCCAATTGGTTTCCTCGGACAACAGAGACTTCGACATCCTCGCTGGGCCGGCTCTCGACATCGTCTTGCTGTTGGCGCTTGTGTTCGTTTTCGGAGCGGTTCTGTCAGGCCTCGACCGTCTTCTCGACGGCAAGCTCCCCCGATCCGACCGGGCGGGGCCGCTAGTTGTCTATGGGTTGGTCACCGCCGTGGGGTTGATCTTCGTCCCGCTCGGCCTGCTCCTTCAGTTCATGCCGGGCTTCGACGAGCGTGCGTACCCGCCGATCTGGACCGGTGTCTTTGTTTGTGCCACGGCGCTGGTGACCATCTGGTGGTGGATCGACCGGATTCGGGGGAAGAGCGAGCCGAGCCTCGTCCAACGACGGCTCGGGGCGGGGCTCGCAGCAGCTGCTGCCATGGCCGGACTGATCCATCTGACACTCGAG
>JBEVIF010000262.1:0-6741 GCA_040510795.1 Acidimicrobiia bacterium | reverse complement strand
TTCGAGTACCTGGCACTGGGGGTCCCGGTAGTTGCCTCCGACCTTCCAGGGATCAGGGGCGCCGGAGTGGAGAACCTCGCCGTCGTCCTGGTCGAGCCGCAGAATCCTGAAGCCCTGGCTGCCGGAATCGTCGAGGCCCTCGATGGAGGACTGCGGGGGAGGGCTGCCGCCGACGTCGGGAAGGTGCGAGACCGATATCGGTGGCCCGACCGGGAGGTCAGAGCGTTCTACCTTGGCTTAGCCGGCCAAGGAGGAACCCGAGACCCCAACTCCAATGCATCGCTGCCAGGGCCGGAGGTATGAGCAAGGCGCCAGGGCCGATGCTCCCGAGCCGGCTCAGGCCGAATAGCATCAGAACGAGCAGGTAGGCCCCAACGGCAAGCCAGGCCCATGGCCACCACAGGCCGGCGATGATCGAAAGGGTGAGCCCGGCGACGAGGAGAGGTGGCGCCAGCTGACGTGGCCGCAGCGTCCCGGGATGACGACGTGCGAATTCCCGCTTCCAACGTCCATAGTCGAAGTACTGGCGGGCGAGGCCGGCCAGCGATCCCCGCGGTCGATAAGCGACTTCCAGTCCCGGATCGAACCAGACGATGCCACCCGAGTCCCTGATCCGCTGGTTCAGCTCGTAGTCCTGATTGCGGTCGAAATGCTCGTCGTAGCCTCCGAGGCGCTCCAGTGTCGCCTTCCGGAAAACGCCCAGATAGACGGTATCGGCCCGGCCAGGCTTGCCGCCGATTCGGTACCGAGCATCGCCGGCTCCGAGCCGGGAGGACATGGCGGTGGCGATCGCTTTCTCCCATGCCGTCCTGCCCACCGGCACTTGCATGCCGCCGACCACATCGGCGCCTGTATCGATCAGGATCTGCACAGCCCGGTCCAGGTAGCCCGGAGGGATCACAGAATGGGCATCCACCCGGGCGATCACCTCAGCCGTGGTGCGGGCCAGGGCAAGGTTGAGCCCGGTCGGTGTTCGGCCGCTCGGATTGTCCACCACCACCGCGCCACACGCGCGGGCGGCGTCGGCGGTTCCGGAGTCCGAAGCCGCCACCACCACCGATCCGAGGAGGGGATAGGTCTGGGCTCTGACCGCTTCCAGTGCGGGCCGGATCTTGTCCCCGACGTCCTTGGCCGGCACGATCACGTCGACCGAGGGCTGAGCCATCACCCTTGGATTCTCACATGCTTTCCGGTTGGCCACCGGAAGCACTGCCCCTGTTGTGTATCGCGGCCAGGACAAGGAACACGACCGTGACTGCCAGGTAATGGGCCAGGATCCGGTTGCCGGAATCACCCGCTCCCACCCGCCAAGCTCCCTCTCGTATGTACGGGAGCGCCCAATAGAGCAACGCGAAGCCAATGATCGGGATGGTCCACAACCGGCCGTCCGGTATCGACTCGACAACCAGGGCGACCAGCAGCAGGGCGATCGCAGCGACCCAGGTCAGCAACCAGAACCCGTCTCTAACCAGGTTCCGCACTGTTGACTCGATCGATGTTCCTAAGACAGCCGGGTCTGTGCCTACATACACCACGAGTAGAAGGGCGAGGCCGACAACCCCGGCCACGTCCAGCCATCGGGCCCATGGCCGGGCACGATGCGCTCCGCTCACGAGACAAAGAGTGGCCGCGAGACCAATGGCGACGAGACTTCCAAAGACCGGTGCAGTTGGCGAGATCTCGTCGCCGCCTGCTGCGTAGCGCCACAGCCCGAGTCCGTACCAAAAGCCGCCGACCGCCAAAGTAGGAAGGGTCATAGCGAGTCTGACCGATAAGTTCGCCCGGCTGGCCGCAACCGTTACCAGGACGATGGCGACGACCAGGGGCGCCTCGGGTCGGAAGAGGAGGGTCACTGCCACGGCAAGACCGGACGGTACGGCCCACATGGACAGCCCTCGAGAGACGGCGAGCCAGGTTCCGGCTACGGCGATCAACAGGTACGAGGCTGTCTGGATGTGTGTGTTGATATAGAACGAGTCGTAGACGAGGCGGTTGGACGAAAGTAGAAACAGGGTGGCGGTCGCAACGAGAACCATGCGGTTCCGCCGAGCCAGGGCACCACGGGTTAAGGCGACGGCCAGCCAGACGAACAGTCCCAATCCGAACGCTCCGAACAAGGGGCCGAGCGAGGCCAGATAGCGGCGGCCGACGAGGTCGGACATGCTGTGCAGGGCGGGCAGCCCGATCTGGCGTGTCACCAGATCGACGGCGTTCATCTCGCGTAGTCCTTCGGTGAGCACGAGATCGTTGGACGCCAGCAGATAGCGCAGCGAATCAGGCGTCAATCTGGTGAGGTGCCACTGCCTCGCGGCGATGGCGGTCAACGCAGCGACCCCGACGCCTGTCAGCATCCACAGCAGATCCTCACGTTTAAGGCCACCCCCCTTGAGCAGAGTGATCGCGGCCACGACCAATGCGAGCCCCAGGGCGACCAACAGGGCGATAGCTGGGTCCAGGGTCCCGACGATGACGAGGGAGACCAGGGCCACAATCGAATAGAGGGCCGCTCCTATAGGCACCGACAGCCAGCACCTCGCCGCGGCGGTCACGTCTCTCCGGACGACAGTGAGCAAGGCGCTTCCGGAAATCGTCAACGCAACAGCGATGCCGACTTCGGTGATCACGAAGACACCGGAGCGGGTGCGACGGAGCTCGGGACTACCACGAACTCACCGCCGGGACGCTCGGCGAGCCACCAGAGGTCGTCATCTCCAGCAACGATCGAGATGGTGACATCGCCCGATTCAGTCTCGAGCAACCAGCTCTCGGGGCTCTCGGGGATATTGGTTCCGCCTGCACTCGGGTCATAGTCGACCTCGACTACCTCAAACCCGGCGAAGCCTTCCGCGAGCTCCGCATTGACGAAGGAGCCCTTCGGGACGACGAGGACCCCACCATCGGCAGCGTCGTCCAGCTCCAGGTAGAACCCGTATCGACGGTCAACCGTCCGTTGCTCGGTGTGCACCAGCTCTGTCAGGGATCCGTCTCGATGCGTCCGAATCGGGGCAGCCGACCCAGGAAGGAACGGGGTCAGCGAAAGATTGATGACGGCGGTGGCGGCAAACGCTGCCGGGAGGAACCGGGTGTACATTCGCCCCAGACGGGCACGCAACCTCTGGGGTGGATCCGGCTGCGGCACGCGGGGACGATACCGCTCCTCCGAACTTTGGCAGGTGCTCAGCGCTGGTCGACATCCGCCTTGCTCCCAATGCGGACTCTTATCGTGGGCGGGTGACTGTCACGCCGGAGGAAGAGCCGACACAGCGGAGAAGCCGATCGCGGCTCTACACCGTGGGGCGCTGGCTGGTGGTGCTCACTTTCTTCTTTTTCATCGGTCGCAGTCTCGTGGTCAATTGGGACGAAGTCTCTCAGGCCGACCTCCACTTCGACCTTTGGTTGCTGCTCGCATCGTTCGTCTTGCTCGGTCTCTGGATGGTCGGCCAGGCCCTCATCTGGCATCTGCTGACAGTGAGCAGCGGAGCCCATATCCCGCTGCCCCGCGCCATGGCCGCCTGGTTCTACTCCCAGCTGGGCAAATACGTGCCCGGCAAGGTCTTCCTATATCTGGGGAGGGTCCACCTCTACACCAGGGAAGGCAAGGGGGCGGGCCCGATCACAGTGGCGTTCGGCGTGGAATTCGTGGGGAACCTCGCCGCAGCGGTGCTAATGGTCCTCCTCGCCGCGCTCACCTCGGATGTGCCCGGCCTCGACGACTACCGGTGGCTGCTGGTGATTGCCCTGGTCGTGTTTCTGGTGGCCCTGCATCCCCGTTTCATCGGATGGGCGATCAAGCTCGCTGCTCGCGCCACGCGGCGGCGTCCATTCGAGGTCAGCCTGACCTATCTCCAACTCCTCCGTTACGTCGGTCTCTACTTCGTGAACTGGATTCTCTTTGGCATCGCCCTCTACGTGCTCATCAGGTCGTTCTACGCGCTCGACGCCGGATCGATCCTGTACTTGGCGGGCGCATTCTCCTTCTCGAGCATCGTCGGAATCCTCGCCCTGTTCGCCCCATCTGGGCTCGGTGTCCGGGAAGGAATTCTCGCGGTGTTCCTCAACCGGATTATGCCCACCTCGATCGCCCTCGTGGTGTCGGTCGTGTCCCGGCTCTGGCTGACCGTGGCCGAGCTGGCCGCAGTCGGCGTGGTGTTTCTTCTGATGAAATCGGGACGTCTCGACGTCACGCCCGGATCAGAGGCGGGGCACGTCCCTGCTGCCGAGAGCGGACTCGAAGATCTCGAGTAACCCGGCAGCAAGGGGGATCTCGTGGAAGCGGCTCCGGTAGGCCTCATACCCGGCGTCCGCAATTCGCCGTCTTCGGTCGGCGTCCATAGCCAAGGACCGAATGGCGTTGGCCAGCGCCACCGGGTCGCCGGGCGGCACGGTGACCATCTCGTCTTCGGAGAACATCGAGCTGACCGCCGGTCCTTCCCTGGTGATCACAGGACGGCGCGTCGCCATAGCCTCGTAGGCCTTGTGGGGAATGACGCGGCCCGCTTTCTCCGATTCGCCGAACACCCCGAGACAGATCGCGGCCCGGGCTAGGTGCTCAGGCAGATCCTCGATTGGGATCATGCCGTGCCGTTCCACGCCGACACCGGTTCGACCAATGGCATCCTCGACGACGTGTCGGTCGGGCCCGTCGCCGATCATCACCGTCCGTATCCCCTCCTGCTCGACCAGCGCTGCCGCCTCCACGATCGTTCCCACCCCGTGAAGGGGGATGAGCTTGCCGTAGTACAACACGAGATCAGCCTCCGACATCTGGTCGGAGCGAGGGGTGAACAACTCATCGTCGGCTCCGACAGCGATCACCGCACCATCACTCCGGAGCGCGCCGGCGGTCCGCCGATAGAACGCGAGTTGAGGCTCGGTGTCGGCGATCACGACATCTGAGAGGCGAAGCGACCATCGATCGGCGGCAGCGGCAAGCCGAGCCACGATCGATGTCTCGCCGTGCAGCCCGCGATCCGAGATCATCGTGTCGAATAGCGATAGGAAGGGGTCGAAGATCAGCGGCTTGCGCTTCAGCGACGCCACGAGGCGAACAACCGGCACATCGAGCCATCCCGGGTACGAGACGAGGTACAGGTCTGGCGCCGGTGCCATAAGCAGCCGAATCAACAGTTTGGGGTAACCAATGAGCGCCCTCACCGCCACCAAGATGCTCGGCCGCGAGGCCAGAGCGATCCTGTCGGACGCCCAGACGTTCTCCCGGATGACCCTCCATGTGACCTCCGAGAGGTCCATCAGACGTGCCAGTTTTCGATTGCGGGAGAAGTCAGGGTCGAATGTGCCGGTCCAGAGGACTCTCATTCACCCTCGGTTTGGTCGTCCGCCAGACGTCCGACAGCTACATATCCGATGCCCATCTCGGTGTCGTGGAAGGGCTTCTGGGCGAATGCCGCCGGGCGGAGAGCCAGTTCGACGGTTCGCCCCAAGGCGGCCGGCGGCTGGAAGAACCTCCCGCTGCCGGCGGTGCCGACATCCTTGTCGAGTCGGCGCCGGGCCAGCACGTTTCGCCCAGCCTCGAGCAGGTACCCGAGAGGCATGCCCCATGATTCGATCGACAGTGGCTCGAGCCCCGCGGAGCGAAGCAGCGTGGTCATGCTGTCTCTCTCGTATCGGCGACAGTGGCCGGCCATCTCATCGCACGGCCCGAATCGGTCGGGATGGGCCGGGACGCTTATCAGGACATGGCCGCCGGGGTTGAGCCACCTGACCCAGCTTCGGAGCGTGGCCCGGTCATCCTCGATGTGCTCGAGCACCTCGAATGCAACCAGCAAGTCGAAGCAGCGATCCGGCTCGTCGGGCACCGGCTCATTGCGGACGTCTCCCTTTCCGAGGCGGGCCAGACGCGCTGCGGCTTCGCCGTATGAGGTCGGATCGGGCTCGTAGCCCCGGTAGTCGAATCGACTGGCGAATCTCCAGGCCATCGCCCCCATGCCGCATCCCGCCTCCAGGACCGAAGATGGCGTGATACGGGTAAGCCAATTCTCGATCAGCGGAAGACGCAACGAGGCGCTGGGGCTAAGAGCCGGCGGGCGAGTCTCTCCTTGGTCGATCACTCGATGGTCGCCGGCATCACGTCGTGTGGCCGCTTGTTCAGCTGAACCAGCATGTCCGCCACCATCCCGATGAGGGCAAGAGCGAAGGCGACACCAAGAATCACGATGGTGTTCGTGGCGACCCTGAAGTCTTTGTCGACGAGGTCGTACACGAGTTTCCCCACGCCGACGATCGTCAGGACGGCGGCCGGAGGGCCGAAGATCCGCATCGGTTCCCACATCAAGGTGAGCCTCAACACTTGAAGGAGATAGCGCTTGGTGTCTTTCCACCAATGGAACTTCGATTCCCCGGCCCGGGGGGCGTAGTCGATCGGGATGTACTTGATGGAATAGCCGTTGGAGAGAAAGGCCATGGTGATGGTGGTCACGCACGAGAACCCGCGGGGGAGCAGGTGTAGGAACTGAAGGGCAACGTCCCGGCGGAAGGCTCGGAACCCGGAGTTGAGGTCCGGGATTCGGACTCCTGACAGATAGGACGCGAGTTTTCGAATCAGCCATTTCGCCGGTCCGCGGAGCAGACGCACCGTGCCCTCCTCGCTTCTGCGTGCCCCTACCACCTGGTCGTATCCTCCGAGTTGGTCGAGCAGGTCGGGGATGCTGTCGTTTGGGTAGGTCATGTCGACGTCGGTCCAGACGATGATCGAGCCGTTTGCCGACTGTGTCCCGTATTTGC
>JBEVIF010000261.1:0-16575 GCA_040510795.1 Acidimicrobiia bacterium | reverse complement strand
ACCGGCGAGGCGTGGTGGGTGGATCGGTTCGGGAACGTTCAGACCAACATCGGCCCCGACGACCTGGCCGCGGTCGGTGTCTCGCCCGGGTCCCTGCTAACGATGAAGGTGGGCGCCACTCTTCACACGATTCCGTGGGCTGCGACTTATTCCGATGTGGAGCCGGGAGAGGCGCTGGTACACGTCGATTCGTCTGGTCTCATCGCAATCGCGGTTCGGGAGGGCGCTGCCGACGAGGAGTTGAACCTGTCGGCGGGCGTGGCGGTCACCCTGGCTGGGACAGGATCGACGTCAACTGGATGATGCCGGCGGCGGCGATGAGAAGCAGGAGTATGACCAGGACGACGGCGGTGGCGGGTCTCAACGCTCACACGATGGCAGACCATCGGCCGCTGAAAAAAAAGATGAGGCCCCCACGCGTGGCGGGGGCCTCATCTGCACGATTGGAGAGTTCCGTACCGTGGGGCGGGCTGGGAGGCTATCCGTTTCACACCTTGGACGAACGTGCCCTTGGTATGAGGGGAACGGTTGACCCTCCATCCGTGCGTGTCCATTATCGGTCACCCAGGGTGGTTACTTGAACAATTCAGCCTTCAGGTTCCTGATCAGGGCCGGCTGTCATCTTTGCGATGAGGCGCGCCCGGTTGTTGAGAAGGCTGTCGCGAGCGTCGGTGGCACGATCCGCGAGGTCGATATCGACACCGACGATGCTCTGACCAGGGATTATGGGTTGCGGGTGCCGGTCCTCCTCGGGGCGGGCGACATCGTGCTGGCCGAGGGGAGGATCGAGGCGAAGCCTCTGCGCAGGGCATTACGGAGCCTGGAGAACTAGAAAAAAAATCCGAAGGTTTGGCTACGAGGCCGGTGCCAGGGCGGCCGCGGCGCCGCTCACCGTGGTCGTCGTCTCCCCTCCGGCCGGCGGCTCCTCGCCCGGTGTTGTCTCTCCAGGAGCCTCTCCCTCCTCGCCCTCCGCCGGGGCCAGGCCGCAGTCGGTAAGCGTCTCTGCCGGGTCGGCGCCACCGAAACGGACCCGCTCGAAGGCAACTGCCGAAGCCAATTGCTCCTCGGTGAGAGTTGCGCCGAATTGCGGCATCCCTCCGGCGACGGGCTTGTTCGTGTCGCCATACGTTGACCGGCCTTCGCCCTGGAATCCGTCCGAACCGAGGGTGACCCACTCGATGTGATCGGTGCAGGACCCGAAGGTGGTGAGGACACCTGAGAAACTGGGCCCGACCCCGCCTTGGCCCTGGGCGCCATGGCACCCGTCGCAGTTGGCCACATTCTGATAGACGTCCTCGCCCATGGCGACGAAGTCAGCTCCTCCTCCACCTGCTCCGGAGCCGGTGAACTCGGTGCCGTCACAATTGACCACCTGGCCGGTGATGACATTGGTGGAGAGCTCGGTGGCCTCGCCACACTCACCGGTGGCGGAGCCGCCCAGAGCGAAGAGGGCGAAGGCGGGAATGATCAACATGACCGCGGCCAACCAGCGGGGGATGGCGAGATTCGTCCTCTCCCTGATGCCGGCGGTGGGGACCGTGATCACCTCGGGCAGCCCGGCAGCCTCCGCGGCGGTCACCTCGGCCGGGACCGGGGAGCGTGTCACCGGGCCGGAGGGCACCGGTACCGGTGCCGGGGTGACCGGCTCGGCGGGAACGGCTTCGGCGGCCTCTTCCTCAGGCGCGGCCTCGGGCTCGGCCGTCGGCTCTTCGGCCGGCGCTTCCTCGTCCGCCGCGGCGGGTGGAGATCCGGCCACCGACCCGCCCCCAGCCCAGGCCGCAAGCACGTCATCGACGGTCATCCCCGTCTCGGCGGCACGGGCGGCAGCCGAGCGCTGGACGATGGACTCGGGGACGCCGAGGGCTTCGGCGGCGGCACTCAGGTCACTCACGACCCGGCCGCCTCTCCCTCGGCGGCCGGCGCCTCTTCGGCCGGCGCCTCTTCAGTCGGCTCCTCTTCGGTCGGCTCACCAGGTGCTGCCTCCTCGAGGGTGGCCGACTCGACCAGATACGCCACCAGTGCGCCGAGGTCTTCTGATGAGAGCGATAGCGCAGGATGGTCGTCGAGGCCGGTGATGATCGCCTCGATCTGACTTGCGGAGACCCTCGACCCGACATTGGACAGGTCCGGGCCGAAGCGGCGTGACCCCAACACCTGATTGGTGTCGCTCAGCGACACCGCCCCAAGGCCGACATCCGCGACAACGGGACGCACCATCTGGGTGTGACAGGAGACACACCCCACAGATTGGTAGATCTCCTGCCCGTGGAGGGCCGTTTCGCTGTTGGGCAGGGCACGCGTCCGCGCCCCCGGGTTCTCGGTGGGGAGGGCCGGCCCGACCACCCCAACCAGGAAGAGGGCAAGGAACAGACCCACGGCTCCGACGAGGATGGCGATGGGGTTGTCGGTCTCACCGACCAGGACCGGTGGCTTGCCCGGGACAGACGGCGAGGCGGTAACCGGGGCAGCCGCGGGCGTCTCGATCACTGGTGCTGGCGTGGAGGAGGGAGTGACCGCTGGCTCTGCGGAATCGTCGGCTGGTGCCGCCGAGTCCTCAGCCCCTTCCGCCTCAGCGGCCTCCGCCTCAGCGGGAGCAGGCGACGACGGTGGCGGGATGTCCCCTCCACCAGCCCAGGCGGCCAGCACCTCGTCCACGGTCATGCCGGTCTCCTCAGCCCGAGCCGCGGCAGAGCGCTGCACGATGGCTTCGGGGATTCCGAGAGCGGCAGCGGCCGCAGCGCTCTGCTCACTCATCGGCGTCCTCGTCACTATCCGGGTCGGGGCCGTAGACCAGGACCTCCTGGGGGACCGCCCTGCCACTCGTGACGGTCCCGATCACGGTGGCGGCGTAAGCCAGCTGTCCAAGGAAGGCCACGATGCCGAATCCAACGGCCACGAGCATCAGCACCTCGGCCGCCCCGGCCCCGGCGGCCCAGCCCTCCCCGGCGTTCACGTAGGCGGCGCTGTTCGACCCCGCCACCCACGAGTACCCGCTGACCAACCCGGCCGCGATCATGGTCACACCGACACCACCCACGCCGACGACAGTCCAGCGATTGAAGGATCGGGAACGATCCAAGGTGGCCGGCTCGCGACCCGCCAGGCGGGGCAACGCCTCAAAGACGACGCTGGCGGCGAGCAGCACCCCGACGCCGTATAAAGCCACGTACTCGATCGCTTCCCAGTAGCCGGTGAGTGCGGTGACCGATCCGACAGATGGGAAGGCGGCAAAGCTGGCGAGGAGGGCCACTGCCACCCCCAGGTAGAGGCCGACGACGCCAGAGGTGACACCGGGCTTGTCCCTCAACTTCTCCCAGTGCCCCTGGAGGGTGAGCGAGGCATTGGCGGCGTTGGCGAGGGCTCCTATGGGGAAGGCCAGGCCCAAGGCGGCCGACACGCCGTCGATCCAACCCGGCCCGGGGCCAAAGACGAGTTGCGCCGAGCCCCACCATGCGGCGGCGAAGCCGAGTGACCAGAAGCCAACTGAAGCCAGCTGACGGGAGGCGAGGGGGATGTCGAGCTCCTTGACCAGGGTGTAATAGAAGAGCCCGCTGCCAACCGTGAACACCCAGAGGGTGACGAATCCGGCGGAGAAAAAGAGGTCGGAGTAGGCCGCACCCAGCGAGTCCACGAAGGGCAGGCTGCCGGCCGAATACGCGAAGTACAGCAACGGCAGCCAAGCGACGCCGCCCATCACGAACCAGAGGGTCACGAAACTCCGCTCCTCTTCCCGTCGCCGGATGGTCATCATTGTGACCGCGAAGGGGATGGTCAGCACCGCAAGCATCGGGAGGTGGAGCCACCAGGGGAGGCCAAACGGCTGTCGACCCTCACCGAGACCGAAGGCCACGGCCAGAAGGTCGAGCACAACGAGACCCGACACGCCGAGGAGCCCGATGTAGGCAAGTTCCTTCCGCCACAGCCGGGCGCCGGTCAGCCTGGGGAGGACGTAGTAGATGCCGCCTGCCAGCGTGAGCACGAGAAAACCCAGCATGACCGTGATGTTGGCCATCGACTCGGCGCGGCCGTAGCTGATCGGGGATAGCCCGGCGAAGCGCAGCGAGAAGAGGGCGATCAGTTGGAAGACGCCGGCCAGCACCAGGAAGAGAGCCCCAACCAGGAAGTGAGCGACAGCGACGCGGTCCTCATCTCCGGCCCCGAGGAGGGCCCTGATGTCTGCAGTTTGGGTTGCGGCCAAGGGTTCCCTCGTCGCGGAACGGGACGGCGGGAGCATAACTACTTCCTCGATTCCTTCCGCAGCCACGACGCTCCACTCCATGGCCTCTCATCAGGGTTCTCTAACGAGCCCCGGGTTGTGGTAGAAACGACGTGAACAGGTATATAACCGTGCCCGAAGACGAGAGATGTATCGCCTCGCAGAACTGAGCGACAGCAGACGCAAGACCATCGGATGGGGACTGCTCGGTCTGGGCTTCGTCGGTCTCGTTGTGGCGGTGATCTGGATCCACTACACCAGCCTTCCGCCCGAACAGGACGCAGGTATCTTCGATTGGATACCAAGCAACCACTTGCTGAAAGGTGTCGGCTATCTGATCGTGTTCGGCGCCTCCCAGATGCTCGTGGTAGGAGCACTGTTTGTCTGGGTGCTCAACCAGAGAATGACCTGGGCCCGTGCCCTCTTCGCCTCTTTCGTCACCTGGATCGAGCTGGTCATCATCTTCGGAATGGTCCCTTCCGAATGGCTCAACTTCGCCCAGACAGATCTCGACTGGTCGTCACAACGGGTGGCGGTCACCATCCCACCCGTCCTGGTGTTGGGCAACGACGTACAACTCAGCTGGGCTGCAATCAAGGACTCGATCTCGATGGGCTATCACCTCGTGATGCTGGCGGCCGCGGCAGTGTTCGCCCTTCAGCTGCAGAAGATGAAGAAGGGCCCGCCTGCTTCGGCCGACAAGGCACCGGCCCGCTCACCGTACGGGCGACCGCTGGTCAGAGGTGAGGGCTGATGCCCAAGGGTGTCGTCGACGAGACTCCTCCGTACCGGGACGATTATCAGCTCGCCGTCGTCGAGGGCGACTACTTCACCGACAAGCTGCGGCCGAAGCAGTTCCTCCACATCGACCAGTCGGAGTGCATCCTCTGCGAGGGCTGTGTCGACATCTGCCCCTGGAAATGCATCCACTATCTCTCGTTGGACGCCATCACCGAGGGCGTCAATGTCGACCATCCCGGTGAGGACCCACAGAACCTGGGGTTTTTCGTGGTGGACGAGGACGAATGCACGCGATGCGCCCTCTGTGTCGACCGCTGCCCGACGAACGTGATCACATTGGGCAAGTTCGAGGGGTCCCTGGCCGAGCAGGCTGCGGAGCTCGGGCTCGACCGCCGCCCCTGGGACTTCGACACCGGGCAGCGTGACTTCAAGAATGGATACGCCTACGGGATGCGCTGGTAGGAGGCGGTTTGGCCAACGGCAACGGTAAGACCGGTATCGGGGAAAGGATCAAAGAGGTCAACGACAAGATCTGGGGCTCCCAGGTCGCCGAGTCGATCCTCCGCCCCGGCTCGCCCTTCAAGAAGGGCTACTCGGACAGCCCGAGGAACAGGTCGTATGTGGTGATGAACAACGTGCTCTATCACCTCCACCCCGTGAAGGTGAAGCGGCACGGCGTGAAGTTGTCCTACACGCTGTGTCTGGGAGGTCTCAGCTTTTTTCTCTTCATCCTCCTCACCATCACCGGCATCTTCCTCATGTTCTATTACACGCCGTCGGCGGAGACCGCCTACGCCGACATCGAGGCTCTGTCGACCAATGTGGCCTTCGGCTCCCTGGTGCGGAACATGCATCGATGGGGGGCACATCTCATGGTCCTCTCGGTGTTCCTCCACATGAGCCGAGTCTTCTATCACGGCGCGTACAAGCCACCGCGGGAGTTCAACTGGGTCGTGGGCGTCGTGCTCCTATTCCTCACCCTGCTGCTCTCCTTCTCCGGCTACCTCCTTCCCTGGGATCAGCTGGCCCTCTGGGCGGTGACGGTGGGCACCAATATGGCCGGCTTCGTTCCGGTGGTGGGCAATGAGGTGAAATTCGCCCTATTGGCCGGGGTCGAGGTGTCCGGCGCCACCCTCCTCCGCTTCTACGTGCTGCACGTCCTGGCTTTCCCGTTCATCCTCGTCATCTTCCTTGCCGTGCACTTCTGGCGGGTGCGCAAGGACGGCGGCATCTCCGGGCCCCTCTAAAGGAGTCGTCATGACCGAAATTCCAGAGAGTCTCCTGAGGAGGTCGGCTGAGGCCAAGGCCAAGGCATTGGGCCTGCCCGTCGAACAGGTGTTGGCCGAGATGAAGGGTGAGGCCCCGCCGACGCCACCGCCGTCGGCAGAGCCCGCGCCGGCGGATCAATCCGAGGAGAACCTGGCCGCTGAGATGGAAGAGTCCGCAGAGCGTTCCGCCGAGATCGAGGAGGCCGTGGAGGCAGTCGACGACGAGCCTGCTCCGAAGGATGAGGTGCCGGCCGAGCCGGCCGCCGAAGCCGAGCCCGAGGTCGTGGCCGAAACCGATGCCGATGTTCCCCCCGCCCCGCCCACCGAGGCACCCGTTGCATCCGAAGACGACGGAGTGGATGTTTCCTCCACTGAAGGGGGAGGCGACGGAGAGGGCCCGTCCGCTGATGATGAGCGCGCGCCTGAAACTGAAGTCGAACCGGCCGCCGCAGCAGTGGCCACCACGGTGGAGGAACGCCCGGCCCCGGAGGGAGATGGAGCCGTCGATGGCGATGGCGCCGGGTCCGGAAACGGCGCAGACGGTGGCAATGGCGCCGGCAACGGCGCGGGCAAAGTTGCGGCAGTGGTCAGCACCCGTCCCACCGTCCCACCGAAGGGGACGCCTGAGGGCGTGCGGTCGCAGCGTCTGCTCACCGTGGTCAAGGCCAGGGCCATCCAGACCGTCAAGGCCGAGCCAACGGACAAGGTCAATACCTGGCCCCACCTGATGCTCATGGAGTTCGGGGCCCTGCTGGCGATCACCGGCCTGGTGGTGATCATGTCTGTGGTCATTCACTCACCGCTGCTCGACCCGGCCAACTTCAATGCCACTCCGAACCCATCGAAGGCACCGTGGTACTTCCTCGGGCTTCAAGAGCTTCTCTCCTACTTCGACCCCCAGATCGCAGGGGTGACCATCCCCACCATCACCGGGTTCATCGGCTTCTGGATAATCCCCTACGTCGACAAGAACCCCTCCACCCGGCCCAGCGACCGCAAGTTCGCCATCGCCCTCTACTCGGTATTCCTCGCGGGGGCGGCCACGCTCACGATCTTCGGCGTTCTCTTCCGGGGCCTCGGCTTCAACTTCTCCTATCCCTGGAAGGACGGTGTCTACTTCGACGACTTGAAGGACTGGGTGCAATTCGAATGACCCTGACCAACGCCGCCCTCATCGCGGTCGCCGTGGTGGCGATCCTCGGGGCGGCCGGGGCATTTGCCGTCGCCTACCGCCGCTCCCAATCCGTCGAGAAGGCCGATCCGCTCGCCGGGGTCTCGTCGGAGACCCGCGCTGCCGACCGTTCGTCCACCGCCGTTCTGATCCCGCCCCGTGTCGAGGAGGCCGAGGAAACCGTCGAGGAAGAGGCCCCCGAGGAGGAGCCCGAACCGCCTGAAGCGGAAGAGGATGCGGTCGTCGAGATCCTGGAGGCGCAGCGGATCGTCGAAGTGTCTCCACAGGAAGGCGGGGTCAGCCGGCGTCAGTTCTTCAACAGGGCGATCGCTGCGACGTTCGGGACATTTCTCGCTGCTCAGGGTCTCTATTACCTGGCCTTCTTCTGGCCCAAGCTGACCGGTGGCTTCGGCGCCGATATCGACGCCGGCCCCATCTCCGATCTGCAGACGCAGGTCTTCACCCCCGACGGCGCGGTGCTCCCTCTGTTCATTCCCGAGGCCCGCGCCTATCTGGTACCTGCTCCCGAGGAACTTTCCGATCAGTTCGAGGGCCAGGGCGTCGAGACCGACGGCCTGATGGCGCTCTACATGCGATGTGTCCACCTCGGCTGTCGGGTTCCTTGGTGCGCCCCATCGCAGGGGTTCGAGTGTCCGTGTCACGGTTCGAGGTACAACGCCATCGGCCAATATTTCGGCGGTCCCGCCCCGCGCAACCTGGACCGGTTCGTGGTGGAGAACCAGGGCGGCAACCTGATCATTCGCACCGGCACCATCATCCAGACACCCCGGGCGCCGGTGTTGCTGGTCCAGTACCCGCAGGGACCTAGCTGTATCAGCGCTGTGGCCGAGGCATGACCGCCAACATCATCACGGTCATCGCCTTGGTCGCGGGGATCGCCTGGCTGGGCATGCTCTTCGTCTCGGCGATCCGCAATCGGGGTGGTGAAGAGGTCGCTCCGAATCTTCGACCAGGTATCGATGACGAGAAGATCGAGACCCGGCGGCTGGAGGGCGGCCAGAAAGCAGCCATCGCCTTCTCAGCATTCCTCGCCATTTCGCTCCCGCTCTACTTCCTCACCGAGCAGCAGCGACAAGAGGGCTTCGTCGTGGAGTTCGCCGAAGGCTCGATCGAGCGCGGCCGCCACCTCGTAGAGGAGTTTGGCTGCTTCAACTGCCATGGCCCGGAGGGCACGGGTGGTGTGGCCCCATATATCGAGAAGCGTTCTGGTATTGCGGTCGAGTGGGCGGCTCCATCGCTCAACGACGTCTTCTTCAGATACGAAGAGGACGAGGTCAATTTCTGGGTCACGTACGGCCGCGGCAACACACCGATGCCGGCTTGGGGCGTCCTTGGTGGTGGGCCGATGAACGAGCAGCAGGTGGAGGACGTGGTCAACTACCTGGCAACCATTCAGGTCACCCAGGACGAGAACCTGGCCGATGTCGAGCCCGGGATCAGCAGCGCACTGGACAGACTGGCCAATGCCGACACAACGGTCGAGCTCGCCATCCTCGACCAAGAGCAGGTGGTGGCTCAGATCGAGTCGGCTCCGGCGGATGCCGCTCTGGTGGCTCCACTGGCGACACAGGCGAGAGAGGCGCTGGACGGAGCAGGCAGCGGCATCGACACCGATGCCGACGGAATCGCCGATGCGGCCGAGACCGAGCTCAGTGCGATCTCCGCCGAGGCGGTCGCGGCGTTCCAAATCATGGAACCGATCGCTCTCGACCCCGAGACAGCCGACGGCGAGCTGGCTGACGACGCCCTCGCCGCCCTCGAGCTCGCATCCCAGACCGACCCCATCGTCAGGACAAACATCGGGGCCATCGAGTCCGCTATCGAGGAAGGGACAGTCGACCCGGCCAGCGGGCTCAGCTCGGCCTCGTTGGCCGCCCTGGAAGAGACCCGTGCTGCGGCGGCAGAGGCCGGCGTCGACGCCGCTGGGATGATCGAGGATCTGGCGGCTGCCAATGAGCTGGTCGCCGCGCTGGAGGCCGCCGCAGCTGCAGATCCAGCTGTCGAGGGGGCGGCTGACCTGGCCGCCGAGGCGACGGCGGCGATCGAGGAGGGCTCCGATCCCGATGGCGACGGATTGTCGACTGGCGCCGAGAACGCAATCAACGGTCAGATCGAGGCCGCCATCACGGCCACCACGCCGGCCGGGATCACCTTGGTCACTCTCGATCCGACCAACCCGGCCTCGGTCGGCGGGGAGCCTGACGCCACGACTGCCAACACATTGGTGGGCAATCTGGAGTCGCTATCTACCACCCTCTCGGTCACCGAGCAGAACCAGGATGAGGTCCTCGAGACCGCAGAGGGCGGTCTGGCCTATCTCGAGGAATCCCAGCAGGCCGAGCTCTATACGATCGATTTCACCGGGGTGGCGGAGGCGATGGCGGCCTCGCCCGAGGAGGCAGAAAGGGCAGTCGGACTGTTCAACTCCAATTGCGCCCGGTGTCACACCGCTGGTTACAGCGCTGGCGTCCCCTACACCCAGGAGGCGGGCTCGGGCGGGTTCGGGCCGGCACTGTGGGACGGCCGCCCGACGGTGCAATTCGGCGACGCGAATGCGGATCCGGCCCAGGACCTGCTGGTCCAGTTCCTGATAAGGGGTTCGGAGGCCGAGACGCCGTATGGTATCAACGGGTTCGGCACCGGCCGGATGCCGGCCTTCGGCGCCAGCCTGAGCCTGGAGGACATCGAGTTGCTCGCCCGCTATCTGCGAGGCGGGAACATGGACGGGAAGGGGGCCACCGTTGTTCTTCCGTGAGTTCTTCCGGTCGCTCTTCTCGGCCAACCTCTTCGTCACCGGGATCATCCTCACCATTGCCGCGGTGGTCTTGTTCTATGGCTCGATCTACCTCTTCAACTACACGAACCTCGGGAAGCGGCTGGGGTTCCTCGTCACCGGCGCCGCGGTGTTCGGCTGGTTGACGATCACCTCGATGCTGTTCGTCGTCTACGCCCCACGTGGCCCCAAGCCGGCCGACATCGAGGGGCTGAACGCTTTCGAGATCAGGATCATCCCGATTACCTACCTGCTCGTGTCGCTGGTGCTCTTCCTCGCCTTCCTGGTGGCGCTACACCAGTACGAGGAAGTTCAAGAGAAATCCTCTGCCTAGAGCCGGCTGCCGTAGTAGCTGAGGACCTGTAGCTCCATCGACAGGTCGACCTGACGCACCGAGACCTTTTCCGGCACATTCACCCGGACCGGTGCGAAATTGAGGATGGAGTGGATTCCGTGCTCGACCAGACGATCGGCCACCTGTTGCGCCGCCACTGCGGGCACGGCGAGGATGGCGATTTCGAAGCTCTTCGATGTGCAATCGCCGTCGAGCAGGTCGAGGTCCTGGATGGTGATGCTGCCCACCTTCGACCCGATCTTGCGGACATCGGTGTCGTACAGGGCCACCACATCGAATCCCCGGCGACTGAGCCCGCCGTAGTTGGCCAGGGCCCGGCCCAGGTTCCCGGCGCCGAGGATCGCTACGCGTTGCCGCTCGGCGATCCCGAGCTCCTGGCGAATGCGCGCTTTGAGCTCAGCGACCGAGTAGCCGATGCCTCTGACGCCGTGGAAGTCGAGGTGGGAGAGATCCCTTCGCACGTTGGCGGCATTGGCCCCTGCCGCCGCCGCCAGCTCCTCGGAACTGACCACGTCCTTCGAGGTAGCCAGGTCTTCGAGCAGTCGGAGGTAGCGGGGAAGGCGTACGACCGTCGCCTTTGGGATTTCATTCACAAGCTCACGATAAACCTGCGCGGCGTGCTTGGAATCCCGGCATCCGGCGCCGCTATCTAACCTCACCGCCAATGTCTTCGCCCTCGGTCCTCGTCGTCGGTGGCGGCCCTGCCGGCTCGGCGGCCGCCTACTGGCTCGCCCGGGACGGCCACGACGTGACTCTGGTCGAAAAGAAGGAATACCCCCGGGACAAGACGTGCGGCGATGGTCTGACGCCCAGGGCGGTCCTCCAGCTCCAGGAGATGGGGTTCGAGTTCGACGTGCCCGAGTTCCATCGGATCACCGGTCTTCGCTCCTACGCCGGAGACGAGTACGTCGAGCTCGAATGGCCGGAGCACTCACGCTTCCCTAGTTGGGGGGGCGTGATGAGACGAAGCGACCTCGATTCCCAAGTGGCCACCCTCGCCGAGAAGCAAGGGGTGAGGATCATGGAGAAGACGACCGCTACGCCGGTGATCGAGGATGGTTTCCTCACCGGTGTCACCCTGGACCACAACGGATCCCAGGAAGTCGTCACACCGATGATCAGCGTCATCGCCGATGGCTCCATGAATCGATTCGGGCGGGAGCTCGGGAACGAGCGGCGCAGGGATTACCCGATGGGCATGGCCGCCCGCGGCTACTACTCCTCCCCTCGCTCGAAAGACCCCTTCCTCGAGAGCCAGCTCGATCTGAGGGACTCGACCGGAGCCACCATGCCGGGCTACGGGTGGGTGTTCCCCCTTGGCGACGGAACGGTCAACGTGGGGGTCGGACTTCTCTCCACATTCACCCGCTGGAAGCACGTCAACACCACGCACATGATGGCCGACTACGTGGCCACCGCCCCTGAGTATTGGGAGTTGTCGGAGGAGTCCAAGCTGACCAATCCGGTCGGCGGCAAGCTGGCCATGTCCTTCTCCAAAGGACCGCTGGTGGGAGCCAATTGGATCACGATCGGCGACGCCGCCGGGGCAATCAACCCCTGGAACGGAGAGGGCATCTCCTATGCATACGAGACCGGTCGCATCGCCGCCGAGCACGTTGGCCGGGCATTGGGGACTGCAGATTTCGGGCTGTTACGCCGATATCCACAACAACTCGAGGATGAGTACGGGCTCTACTACAAGATGGCCCGCATCTTCGTGAAGCTGATCGGTCACCCTCCGGTGATGCGGACTCTCGCCCACACCGGGCTGAATAGCCGATCCTTGATGGAGTGGACTTTGAAGGTGATGGCGAACTTGCTCGACGAAGACGACAAGCACATGGGGGAGAGGACTTACGATGCCCTGGCTGCGGTCGTCCGGACCCTGCCGACATCGTGAAGCCAGAGCTCCTCGTATTCGACGTCAACGAGACATTGCTCGACATGTCGCCCCTGCGGATCGATTTCGAGGACGTCTTCGGCAACCCCGACGCGATGGGCGAGTGGTTTGCACGACTCCTCCACGGCTCCTTGGTGTCGAACGAGCTCGAGGAATACCGGGCGTTCGGGGTGATCGGTGTCGAGGCACTCTTGGTGGTGGCGGAGCGGCGCGGAGTGGAGCTCGATGAGGCGACTGCCACCGAGGTCGTCACCCGCCTCGCCATCCTTCCCGCTCATCTCGATGTGATCCCGGCGCTGGAGCAACTTCTCGATGCCGGCTTTCGCACCGCAGCCCTGACAAACGGCAGCACCAAGGCGGCCAATGTTCAGATCGAGAACGCGGGCCTCCACACCTTCATCCAAAGGGTGATCTCGGTCGAGGAAGTGGGTCGGTTCAAGCCGGACCCGACGACCTATCGTCACGCCGCCCAGGTCATGGATGTGCATGTCTCCAAGTCGATGCTCATCTCGGCCCACGACTGGGATGTCGCCGGGGCTGTGGGTGCCGGCGCCTCGGCCGCCTTCGTGCGGCGGCCCGGTTACGTGTGGAGTCTGCCCGGCCCCATGCCCGAGACGGTTGGGACCGACCTCAAGGAGATTGCGGACCAGCTGATCGGGTGATCAGACCCGGGGAGCAACCTCCTCGGCGAGCTGTGTCATCAGCTCGACCTGGGCGTCGTAGTCGAGGGTTGTGAAATAGCTGCGGGCAGCGAATTCCACCGGGACACCAGCCTTTTCCCTCAGCTCGAGCAGTGTCTCCACGATCTGGTCGCTTGACCCGGCGATGGTGGCCCGGCGGAAGAGTGCCTCGCGATCTTTCTCGGTGATCCCAGGAGCCGCCGGTGGTGGCCCCGGCCTTTTTGCTGAGGCCTCCATGTCGGAGTACTTCCATGTCATCTGCCACAGGTGATCGGTGTACCGGGCCCATGCCTCGTCGGCGGACGCACCGGGGAGGATCACCGAGTAGTGGACGATGCGCAGCTCGGCCGGGTCCCGTCCGATTCGCTCACACTCGTCCCTGATCCACTCGAGTTGGCGGAGGAGGCCGTTGGTGGAGGCGTTGGAGTAGATCCCGTCGGCGAGACGGGCGGCGCGTCTGATCGCCGGCTCGGCGCCGCCCCCGATCAGGATCGGGATGCGCTCCGACGGGGCGGGCCGGACCGCGAGCTCCCCGAATTGGTACACCTTGCCCTCATGGGTGAACGGCTGGGCGGTCCATGCCTGGGGGAGGATCGTCAGGATCTCCTCCATTGCCCGGCCCCGCTGGTCGATCCGGGCGCCGAGACGGTCGAACTCGACCTCGCTCCAGCCCAGACCCAGGCCGAGAGTGAATCTACCGCCACTGAGCAGGCTGACGGTGGCTGCGTCCTCAGCGAGGCGAAGCGGGTGGTGGAGAGGGGCGAGGATCACACCGGTGCCGATCTCGATGGTGGAGGTCGCGGCAGCGATGGCACCGCTGACAACGGCAAGGGATGGCATGTAACCGTCGTCGACGAAATGGTGCTCGGTGGTCCAGACCGAGGAGAGCCCAAGACGCTCCGCTTCGACGGCGATTGAGATGGTCTCCTGATAAGCCCGGGACCAATCGGTCTCGCCGGGTTTGAGTTGTGCGCTGAGAAGGCCGAATCCGAGGGACATGGGAAGGCAGGTTACGTGTGAGCCGGCGGTGCCCGATCCTGGGCGCCCTGCTGATGGGTCAATGTGTGGTGTTATCGGCAAAGGAGTCTCAGATTGCTGGCCTCGGTCTTGCCTCCGTTTGCCCAGTGCTCGATGTGATGGGCGTCGCACCAGCGAGGGTCGCGGTCGCACTCCGGCCATGTGCAATGTCGGTCCCGGGCGATCAAGGCCCGTCTCAGGGCGGTGGGGACGACTCTGGTGCGCCGGCCGACATCGATGGTCTCGCCGTCAGGGCCGAACACGATCCGGCTGAGCGAGCAGTCGCAGGCAAGAGCCCTGAGCTCCATGACGGTGAGGAGATGGCCGGTCTCGGTCTCGTGGAGCCCACCAGCGATGCCTTGGAGGGCAGGTAGATCGCACACCAGATTGATGTGGGGCTTTCGCCTCCCACGGTTGGGGTGTCTCCGTGATCGAGGAAGTGGCGGGCCAGGTCTTCGAGGGCGTCGTGCCGACGCTGCCGAAGGGTCCGCGTGTCTCCTGGGAGTGGAGGTGGCATGAGTGCCTCTAGTGCGGCGAGGAAGGCGAGACCTGCGGTGGTGGTCATCCATCCGTCTACCCGGATCATCCCACCGAGGCTTTTCGATGCGGAGATGCCCCGCAGCTCCATTTGCTCCAATTGGTCCCGGATCCTCCCCGGCCCGTCCACTGTCTGCCGCCAGTATTCGAGGGCCCTACGGGTGTCGGTGACCCCGAGGTCCTCGACGATGTCGACAAGCCGATCCTCACCTTCGGCGTAATGATCGGGCAGGGCAGTCGCCTGGTCGAGCAGAACCCCAGCCTGATCGGTAGAGAGACGGCCTGCGGTCCAGGCTCTGAAGGTGGTCCGTGCCGAACGGAAAACCCGGGAACGAGCGACGAGCCGATGGGCCCGACCAGATGCCATCCGACAACGTTGCTCGAGGAATGCGGTGAGAGATGGGTAGCCGAAATGGTGGGGGCGGATGGCTCGTCAAAGGAGATCCGTCGGAGACGTTCGACTTCGAGCAATCCGGAGACATGCTCCAACTCCACCAAATCGTCCGCCAATTGGTCGAGATGGAGGTGCTCGATGTCATCGCCCCGAACATATGTTCGACCCTACAGCGTGGCCGCGACAGGTTCCAGAGGGTCGTTTGGAAAAATCGACGCCGGGAAAGAAGCAGCTATGGCCAAGCTGATAGTCGTCGAAATGCTCTCCCTGGACGGAGTGATGCAGGGGCCAGGTGGCCCGGATGAAGACCGGAGCGGTGGGTTCGAGCATGGTGGATGGGCGATGTCCTACTTCGACGGGGTCGCCGGAGAGGAGGCCGGCAAGTCGATGGCGGAGACCGGCGCATTCCTCTTCGGCCGCAAGACCTACGAGATCATGGCCGCCTATTGGCCCAACCAGCCCGACGATGACATGTTCGCCAAAGTGCTCAACGGTTTGCCCAAGTACGTTGCCTCGACCACTCTCGAGGAGCCGCTCGAATGGTCAGGCTCCAGCCTCTTGAAGGGTGACGTTGCCGAAGCGGTGGCCGCGCTCAAGGAGGAGCTCGACCGGAACATCGCGGTCCTGGGCAGTGGGCAGTTGGCTCGGACCCTGATAGAGCACGACCTCGTCGACGAGTACGGATTGACGATCCATCCACTGATGCTCGGCTCCGGCAAGCGACTCTTCGATGAGAAGGGTGCGATGCGCCCGTTGACCCTTGTCGATTCGAAGACCTCCACGACCGGAGTGATCCTGGCCACGTACCGGCCCGAGGGCTGATTTACCCCATCTGACGGCCGGTCCTATCCTCAGAGGGTGACTCTGGCCGACTATCTGCCGATCGGGATCATGCTTCTCCTGGCCGCAGCTTTCGTCGCCGTTTCCCTCATTGCCTCCAGCCTGGTCCGCCCCAACAACCCCACCGAGGCCAAGCTCGACCCCTACGAAAGCGGGATCGTCCCGGAGACGGAGCCTGTGCAGCGGTTCCCGGTCAAGTTCTATTTGGTGGCGATGCTTTTCGTCATCTTCGACGTCGAGATCATCTTCCTCTTCGCGTGGGCCTCGATCTACGACAGTCTCGGCTGGTACGGGGTGGCGGCGATCTTCATCTTCACCTTCTTCGTCGCCGAGACTCTCGCCTATGTCTGGAAGCGGGGCGCACTCGACTGGAACGTCCATCGTCGGGCCCGCTACATCCCAACGGACGCCACCGACGAGGCCGCCTGATGGCCGCGACAGCCCCGGGCAACTTGCTCATGACGACGATCGACAAGGCAGCGCGATGGGCCAAGACCCGCTCGATGTTTCCCGCCTCGTTCGGCCTTGCGTGTTGCGCCATCGAGATGATGGCCACTGGGACAGCCCACTACGACTTGAGCCGGTTCGGGATGGAGGTGTTCCGCGCCTCGCCCCGCCAGGCGGACATCATGATCGTCGCCGGCCGGGTGAGCCAGAAGATG
>JBEVIF010000260.1:0-4499 GCA_040510795.1 Acidimicrobiia bacterium | reverse complement strand
CGGGCTCCAGGCCGACTTCCCGCCGCCCCGAGCACGATCCATCACAAGGGTTCGGCTCCCCGTATCGCAGAACACTCTGGTCGGGAGAGATCGTGAGCTGGCCGAGCTGGCGGAGATGCTTGGGCGCCCCAACGTTCGGCTCGCCACGATCGTGGGCCCGGGTGGAATCGGGAAGACCCGTCTCGCCCTGTCGGTGGCCGAGGCCATCTCGCCCAAGGTCCCCGACGGGGTCTACTTCGTCAATCTGGCCGCGATCACCGACCCGGATCAAGTGCTGCTCGCCATCGGCGGCGCCGCCGGGATACCCATCGAGGGCGATGCGATCGACGCCCTGTCGAGCGAGTTCCAGGACCAGCAGGTGCTGCTCGTAATGGACAACTTCGAGCACGTGGCAGAAGGAGGCTCGTCGGTCGCGGACCTCCTCGGCCGGAGCCCCGGGCTAAAGGTCCTCGCCACCAGCCGCGTCCCGCTCCGGATCATGAGCGAGTACGAATACACACTCGAGCCCCTCGGCCTGCCCGCCACCGGCTCGGACCGTCCCGACTCGGTCTCGGCCTCGGATGCGGTGCGCTTGTTCATCGATCGAGCCCTAGCCGTGATCCCGGGATTCTCGATCGATGAGGAGAACGCATCGCCTGTCGCGTCCATCGTTCGCATCGTCGACGGGCTGCCCCTTGCCATCGAATTGGCGGCGGCCCGTCTCCGCATGCTCAGCCCGGGGGCGCTGTCCGAGAGGCTCACCAAATCTCTCGACGCTCTCGGCTCCGGGGCGGCCGATGTCCCCAGCCGGCAACGGACTCTCGACGCGGCCATCGACTGGAGCTACCAGCTGCTGACTCGCGAGGAGCAGATCCTCTTCTGCAGGCTGTGCGTGTTTCAGGGTGGCTTCACGGTGGAATCAGCCCAGGAGGTGGCCGTCGAGGAGGGTGATGCCGTCGACCAGTTGATGGTGCTCGTCGAGAACAGCCTCATTCTTCCCGCCCAGGGTGGTGAGGGCCGTCTGAGGATGCTGGCGCCCATCAGGGAGTTCGGACTGCGTCATCTCCATGAAGCGGGCGAGTACGAGTGGATGAAGGACAGGCACGCGGATTACTACGTACGAGTCGCCGAGGGCTCCCTGGAGGATCTCCGCGGGACCAAGCAATCGGCTGTCGTGGAGAGCTTCACTGCCGATTGGAACAACATGGACGTCGCTGCCGAATGGCTCATGAGGAAGGGAGACGACGCCTCCCTGGTGCGAATGTCCTTCGGTATGTGGGTCTATCTGTGGATAGGGAACCACCTCAAAGACGGCGCCCGGTATCTAGCTGCCGTTGGCTCGCCCGACGACCTCGACGAGACGCTCGCCGGCCGCTTTTGGTACCTAAGGGGCGGAATTCAGTACGAGATGGGTCAATACGAGGACTCGAAGGAGTCGATCGGTAGGGCGGTCGAGATCCTGGAGACCAACGGCGACATCGATTGTCACAACTGGACCGATTTCGTATCGGCTCTCCTGCTGCCGGTGGACGGCGAGGATCCGGCGATCGTGACCGAGAGGCTGGAGGTGTCGCTCGCCCGATTCCGCGGGTTCGGCGATCGGTGGGGTGAGGGGTATGCCTTGATCGCCCTTGGCATCCTGGCCGCGTCCAACGGCGACGTCGAGACCGCCGAGAAGTATCAGGTAGCGACCCGAAACCTGGGTTTCGAGATCGGCAATGGTGCCCTGATCGGCCTGGCCGAAGCTCAGATGGGATTCACCTACATCTCCTCCGGCCGCCTCTCCGAAGCGAGGGATGCCCTCCGTCGCTCTTTCGATGTGTTCCGGGGCATGAACTATCGGGAGGGCCTCTGTTACGCCCTCGAGGCGGCGGCCTCGCTCTCATTCACCGAGGGCGAAACCGAGCTCGGCATGATCGCCCTGGGCGCGGCGGAGGAGGTCAGGGAGCGGATCGGGCTCCATCCATGGCCGTTGATCATGTGGCTCTTCGACGCACTATCAGCCATGGCCGACTCGCTCGACGACCCGGTGCTCCAGGCCGCCCGTCACAACGGCCGCCAACTCAATCCCTTCGATGCCGCCGCCCTCGTACTCGACGCCGCGGCGGTGCCCGTGTAGCTGACTTCTCAGGGGAAGCGGCCGATCCCCCGAGAGTTGGGTCTTTAGGCACTGTTCCGGTGCCCCATCGTCGAGGCATGGTGGATCGGAAAGGAGGTTGCGCATGACGCAGCTAGACGCTGGCCCTCCCGCCGTGGCGGATTCCACACGGGCATACCTGCGCCGGAGCATCGATAATCGGATGCTTGGGGGTGTGTGCGGTGGCCTGGGCCAGTACTTCAACACGGACCCGGTCTGGTTCAGGCTGGCCTTCGTACTCGTCACACTGGCGGGTGGAGCCGGCATCCTGATCTACCTGATCGCGTGGCTCGTCATCCCCCAGGCGGAGCCGGGGGGAGGACAAACGGGGCATCCGGCGGACATCGGAACACAGGGCCCGGTGATGGTCGGCGTTGCCCTGATTGGCATTGGACTGATGCTCCTGGTCAACACACTCGTGCCCTGGTTCGATCAGGTGATCTGGCCGTTGGCCGTGATCGCCGCAGGTTCCGGCCTGCTGTATTTGGGGAGTCGCCATGAGCACGACTGAAACACTGGAACGTCGCGATCCCGAGACCATCCCTCAACGGGGATATGGCGGCCCATACGGTGCGATCGTGATCGGGGCTCTTCTCGTGGTTGTCGGCGGCCTCTGGCTGCTGGACATCGCTGGTGTCATCGCCCTCGAGGCTGCCATCGTCCTGCCCGCGGTCCTTGCCGTCATCGGCCTCGGGCTGATCTTTGGCGGATGGAATGGGCCTCATCCGGGACTCGTCGTGGCCGGGGTCTTTGTCACCATCGCCGTCCTGGCGGTGGCGGCAGCTCCCCCGGACGCCTTTCATGGTGGGATCGGAGAACGCAGCATCATCGTGACTGACCAGGCCGACCTGGCCTCGACATACGACGTCGGCGTGGGTGGGCTCAGGTTGGACCTCAGTGAGCTCACAATGACCGAATCGGCAGATGTCGACGTGACGATTGGCGCCGGGGACATGACGATCGTGCTGCCGCCTGTGGTCCCCGTCGACGTGAGCGCTTCGGTTGGAGCCGGTCAGATCGACCTTCTCGGCGAGGTCAGCGAGGGCCTCTCGGTCAGTCGCACATACACGAGCGAGGGGTTTGAGGATGCCGATGTGAAACTGACGCTCGACCTCGACATCGCGGCCGGGAACATGGAGGTGGAGAGATGAGACTGCATAGAGGAACTTTGTTCGCCGGAGTCGTCTATTTGATGGTCGCCATCGTGTTCATGTTGGAGGCAATCGATGTTTGGACGCTCAGGATCGGAGACCTCCGATACATCGGGCCGGTCGCGCTCGTACTGATCGGGTTGGCGGTAGGCATCGGCTCGTTGGGTCGAGGCAACACACAACACTGATCATGGGTAGGCAGAGGCCCGGCCGGGCCTCTGCATACCCGGCTACATCGTGGCAAGCGAAGCGTTGGGCAGGGACCGCCCGTAGGTTGCCCGGATCTCGACCTTTCTCTCCAAGGCGTCCACAACGGCGCCGGCGAAATCGACCTCGTGCAGCGCGCCGGCACTTCCCAGCCCGCCAGGGCTGAAGACATTGGCCTCCATCATCTTGGCCCCAACGATGTCGAGCCCAACGAGGAACATGCCGTCTTCGATGAGCTTGGGCCGTGCCAGATCGACGACATGGAGCATCTCTTCGGTGATCTTCACCTTTTGAGCCTTGCCTCCGACATGCATGTTGGAGCGGACATCGTCGCCCTCGTTGACCCGACGGAAGGCGGCCACCTTCCCGCCCACCTCTAGAGGCTTCCCATTCATCACGAAGAGGCGCACATCACCTTTCTCCGCATCCGCGAGGAATTCCTGGACCACCACATAGCCATCACGTGTGATGGTCTCGATGATCTGATTCACGTTCTGGCCCTTCTTGCCCGCGATGACGAACACGCTCTGGCCACCCGAGCCCTGTAGTGGCTTGAGCACCGCCCGTCCCCCGAGATCGTGGACGAAGTCCTTGATGTCCCCGACCGTCCGGGTGATGAGAGTCCGGGGTCGGATCTCCTCCGGGAAATGCTGGAAATAGGTCTTGTTGATCGCGTCGGCGAGATGAACGGGATCGTTCACGACGACCACTCCCGCCGCGGCGGCAAGCTGTCCGAAGAGCACGCCCGACGCCTGCGCCCACGGTCGATCGGTGGCATCCTCAGCCGGGTCATTGCGGAGCATGAGGACATCGAGCTCGTCGACGGTGATCAGCTCGGGGTCCACGTCTTCGCGCTGGACATCCTCGAGGAAGCTCTTCAAAGAGCGATACGTCTTGTCCAGAGGGCTACGCGCTCGGGCGGTCACGTCCCCCGTTGAGGTGTGCGCCAGGTCGCCTACCCCCATCAGCCACACCTCGTGGCCCCGCTTCTGGGCAGCCAATGCGAGCCGGGTGGTGCTGTACTC
>JBEVIF010000259.1:0-3222 GCA_040510795.1 Acidimicrobiia bacterium | reverse complement strand
TGGCCGAGCACGTTCTCTGCGTACCCGTTCACCTCCTCGGAGGTGAGTCTCCTGCGCGTCTCGGATCGATCCGACGGATCGCCGACCTGCCCGGTGAAGTCACCGACGATGAGGACGGCGGTGTGGCCCATCTCCTGGAAATGACGCAGCTTGCGGAGGACCACTGCCCACCCGAGGGTCACCGCCGGGGCGGTGGGGTCCAACCCGAGCTTGACCCGGAGCGGGCGCCCCAGCTCCAGCTTGTCCGAAAGATCGTCGCCGGGGACCACCTGATCGGTGTGGCGGAGCAGGAAGGAGAGTTGGTCGTCTGTGCTCATCGGCCAGGCGAGAGTAGATCCGGGAGATCGGACCTCTTTCCGACCCCGGTCGCCGGAGTCACCGCCACGAATCGCCATGGGCGATCGATCGCCCTGCTGATACCAACCCGGGGGGTCGCCATCAACAGGGCAGGCGGTTCGCCGGGTTCCAACCGGATTGGAGAAGATCGGTCGAGCAGGAAGGTGCCGTCGTGGGAGTGGTCGACTCCCAATGCCTGGGTCAGCTTTCCCGGGCCGTTGGCCAGGTCGCGCTCGCGACCCCGGCGCGACCGGGCTACACCCAGCCCGTCGACGATTTCTGCGCCCCTGAACAGGATCCCCCAGCCGATCCCTTCCGGACCCGCCGCCACGTTGGCGCACCAGTGGATGCCATAGGAGCGATACACGTACAACGTCCCGGGTCGCTCGAACATCGACCCGTTTCGGCCCGTCCTGCCTCGATACGCATGGGATGCCGGGTCATCTGAGCCCTTGTAGGCCTCTACCTCGGTGATTCTGGCCTTCACGGATGTTCCTCCCACCTCCGAGACCAGAACAGCGCCCAGGAGCCGGGGTGCAGCCTCTTCCGGGCTCTCGGCGAGTTGTGCCGCCAGGTCCATCTCAAGCCCCTCGCAGTAGGGCACCGAGGCCCTCGGCGGCCGAGATCATGTCCTGGCGGACCGGGGAAACCTCTTCGTTGGTAAGGGTGTGATCTTTCGAGCGCAGCCGGTAGCGAATCGCCACAGCCCGACTGCCCTGGTCGACGCCTGGCCCGACGAACACGTCGAACACTCGGGCCGACTCCACCAGATCGGCGCCGGCGGCCGTGGTCGCATCGATCAACCGACCGACGGCGAGATCTGCCGGCATGAGAAACGAGAGGTCGAAGTCGACGTGTGGGAACACCGACGGAGAAACACCGATGACCGGGGCGACGCGGGCCAGGATGGGCTCGAGGTCGAGCTCCCCGATCGCCACCCTGCCCGGCATTTCGAAGTTCCGGTTGGCACGGGGGCTCAGCTCCCCGACATGGCCGATGATCGACTCTCCGAGCCGCACCGCGGCCGAGCGGCCCGGATGAAAGCCTGCTGCATCTGCGGGCTCGACCTCGAAGTGGAGATGCCCGAGCACTGCCATGACATGGCGAAGTACCGAGAGCGATACATGGGCGTCGGCGGCCGGATTCTCTCGACCCAGGAGATGAGGGCCGACGCCACCCACGATCACCCAGGCCAGGGTCGATTTCTGTTGGGGGAGGCGGGGATCCTCCGACCAGGGCTCGGCCAGGAACACGCGCGCCATCTCGAAGAGCGCGACCTCTGACATCCCATATGAGAAGTTGTGACGGGCGACGTCGAGCAAACCGGGGAGCATGGTCGGCCGCATCGTGCCTTCCTCTTCCCTGAGGGGGTTGCTGACGGTCAAGAGTCGATCCGTGTCAGTCCATCCCAGGTTGATCAGGTCGGCCTGCTTGACAAACGGAAGCGTCACCGTCTGGTGCATCCCGAGCCCTACCAGTGCCGAAGTGAGGCGCCGTGCCCTCTTCTGCTCGAGCGTCAGGCCACCACCGGGGCCGGTCGGAAGGGTTGCGCCAAACTGCTCGTAGCCGTGGAGCCTCGCCACTTCCTCGACCAGATCTGCCGATCGGGTCACATCGGGCCGGAAGGTCGGCACGGTGACCACCATCGGGTCGCTTCCGTCGACCGTCATGCCCAAACGGGTCAAAATGCCGCTCACCTGATCGGTTGTGAACCCCGGCCCGAGCAAACGCTCGACATCAGCGAGCGTCAGATCGACCTCGACCGGCTGCGTTTCGACAGCGATCTCATCGATCACATCCTCGAGCACGCCTCCACCGCTGAGCTCCACCACCATCGCCGCCGCCCGAGCATTGGCGTCGTCGGTGAGATTGGGGTCCACCCCGCGCTCGAATCGGGTCGATGCTTCCGACATCAGCCCGTGACGACGCGACATGTACATGATCGTGGGCGGGTCCCAGGAGGCCGCCTCCATGAGGACGTTCACGGTTGACCCCGAGACTTCCGAGCGAGCCCCACCCATCGTGCCCGACATCGAAGTCGGCCCATCTGCGTCATAGATGATCAGGTCATCAGCGCTCAATGTGCGCTGTTCGCCGTCGAGAGTCTCCAGGGTCTCGCCGGCGTCAGCTCGTTTGACCGTCAACCGGTTGCCGGAGATGGTGTCGGCATCGAAGGCGTGGAGAGGATGACCGAGTTCCACCATCACATAGTTGGTCACGTCGACGATGTTGGAGATCGACCGCATGCCGGCCTTCCGGAGTCGATGACGTACCCACAGCGGGGAGCTGCCCACCTCGACCCCGCGGATCTCTCGGGCCGTGAACCGTCGGCAGCCAGCGGGATCCTCGATGGCGACGCTGATCGTGGGCGACCCGGACACGGTCTTGAGAGGTCGGTCGGGGATCCGGTAATCGATCTCGAAGTGAGCCGCCAGGTCCCGGGCGATCCCGACGAGGGACATCGCATCGGGTCGGTTGTTGGTGATTGCCAGATCGAAGACCACATCCGGCAATTCAACGAGGTCGGCAAGAGAAGATCCGGGGGCGGGCTCACCATCCAGCACGAGGATCCCGGTGTGGTCGTCACCCAGACCGAGCTCACTCTCGGAGCAGATCATGCCGTTGGAGTCGACTCCGCGGATGCTTCGTCGACCGATCTCAAAGTCACCGGGCAGCACCGCCCCGGGCCGAGCCACAGCCACATAGGCGCCGCCGGAGAAGTTCCAGGCACCGCAAATGATCTGCTCGGCACCTGACCCGGTGTCCACCTGGCACACCCTCACCTTGTCGGCCGCGGGGTGCGCTGTGATCTCCTCGACCCTCCCCACGACGACATCGGTCCACCCGATCTCGAGGACATCGAAGCTCTCCACTTCGTGTCCGAGC
>JBEVIF010000258.1:0-7395 GCA_040510795.1 Acidimicrobiia bacterium | reverse complement strand
GGGGTCGGGGCCACATGAGCAACGAGGAGGCCGATGCCTTTCTCAGAGTGCTGAACGAAGGCAGGCTCGCCCTCGGCGCCCGGTTTGGCCTCGAGGTGGAGGAGGATCACGACCAACTGCCCGAGGAGCAGCGGGACATCATGGACTATCTGGGTTGGCTGCTCGAGGACCTCACCTCGGAATTGAGCCGATCGCTGTGAGCCCGGCGTCACCGAGACGCATCAACCGGGCGGTGGAGTAGGTTCGATCGCTCGCCGTCGGCCGGGGCATCGGGAGGTCCCGAGAGGCGGGAGGTGACCATTGCTTGCAGACCCGATAGCCGAGTTGAGGAGCCCCTCCGGCTCGCTCATCTCGGTGTACCTGGGTCGACCCAGCCCCGGCGGGATGACGGCTCTGCTCACCGATCTGCTGCGGCCGGTGCGGGAGGCGGCAGAGTCCAAGGAACGGTCGGTTCAGAAGTCCGTCCGCGCAGACGCCGAGCGCATCCATGACCATGCCGAGCGGCTAGAGGTCGATGCCGCCCCGGCCTACGCCATTTTCGCCTCTGATCTGGACGGCCTCTTCACGGTCGAGTCACTCGGCCACAAGGTGCCCAATGTCTCGTCACTCGGCCCCCGCCCATATCTGCGACCCCTGAGGGCCGCTCCCAAAGCACTTCGGGCCGGGGTCATCGTCGCCGACCGCTCCCAGGCTCGGGTCTTCGTCGTCTCCGGCCAGCTCATAGACGAGGTGGGTCCCCCCCTCATCGCCGACATCGGGAAGCACAATTACGGCGGGTTCGCGGGATACGAGGAACATGGCGTGAGGCTCAGGGCCGATGAGGTGTCCACGAGGATGTGGCGGGAGGCCGGGGCCATCCTCCTCGAGAAGCACCAGGAACGACCCTTCGACTACCTGGCGATCGGCGGGCATGGTGAGATCGTCGAGGAGATCGGCAGGAATCTCCACCCCTACCTCGATCGGGTCGACCGGGCCACGTTCCACGCCGGCCCGCAGTCGCTTTCGTTCCCGGCTCTACGGGTCGAGCTGGCGTCACGTGCCGACGAGGTGAGCCGACGAAGAGAGTCGGCGCTGGCCGAGCGAGTGTGCGACACGGCTCAGAGCGATGGCCTGGGCGTCCTCGGCCTGACACCGGTTCTCACGGCTTCCAACTCCCAAGCAATCGACACGCTCGTGGTGGCTGGTGAATTCGGCCGCCCGGGATCTATCTGCAACTCCTGTGGATTCCTGGCGCGGTCCGGAAACCGGTGTCCGGTGTGCGGATCGACCACGTTCCATGTAGACGACATCGTGGCCGCGGCCATGGAGGCAACGGTGGCGGCTGGTGGGCGAACACATCAGATAGTGGTCTCTTCGCCGCTCGATGCCCACGGCATTGGGGCCCTCACCCGCTTTCCTCAGCACCCCTGAGCCGAGACCGGCGGGGCGGTACTCTTGGGCGTATGCGAGAGACGCTGGATCAGCGGCAGCACTGGGTGGATCAGGGCAAGAAGGTGGCGAAGGCCACGGTGGTCAAGGCCTACGGGTCGGCGCCCAGGGGCCCGGGTTCGCTCATGCTGGTTTCCTCCGACGGGGAGATGGAAGGATCGGTCTCCGGGGGCTGTGTCGAGAACGACGTCGTCGTCCGGGCTATGTCGGTCCTCGAGAAGGGCGAGCCAGAGCTGGTCACATACGGCATTGCCGACGATGACGCATTCGCGGTAGGTCTCGCCTGCGGCGGGACCATCCAGGTCTACATCGAACCGTGGTGATGTCACCGGTACTCGAAGCGACCCGAAGCCTGATCGACGAGGATGCCTTCGGGACGGTGATCACGGTGATCGCCGGACCCGAGACGGGGTCGAAAATCGTGCTCGACCACTCCGGCGCAGTGATTGCGGGATCACTCCCTGAACGACTGGTCGCCCCGGCCCGGGCGGACGCTCTGGCCCTCATGTTGCGGGAAACGAGCACCACTCTGGCGTACGAGGAGGATGAGCTGTTCTACGAGGTGATCGCCCCGCCTCCGCAACTCTTCATCTTCGGGGCGGTTCACATTGCCCAAGAGCTGGTGCAGCACGCCGGCTTGCTCGGCTTTCACACAGTCGTGGCCGACCCGCGGCCCGCCTTCGTCACGAAGGACCGATTCCCTGAGGCAGATGAGCTGAGGGTGGGGTGGCCAGACGACGTTGTCGACAGCACCGCCTTCGATGCCCGCACCTTCGTCGTTGTCCTCACCCATGACCGCCGGTTCGAGGATCCGCTCTGGCCACTTCTGCTCCCCACGGATGTGCGCTACATCGGGGCGATGGGGTCGTCCAAGACCACAGCTGCCCGTCGCCAACGTCTGCTCGACTCTGGCTTCCAAGCCGAGCAGGTGGACCGCATCCACGGCCCGATCGGACTCGATATCGGGTCCCGGGCTGCCGGGGAGGTGGCAATCGCGATCCTGGGCGAGATGATCGCGGCTCGTTACCTGCACGATCGCGAGCCGGAGCTCGAAGGTCGTCCGGTGCGGCTCTGATGACAACTGCTGCGGTCGTACTAGCCGCCGGCGCTTCTCGGCGTCTGGGCCGATCGAAGCAGCTCGAGCCCTGGGGAGACTCCAATCTCCTTTCCAATGTCGTGGCGCGGACAAGGGCCTTCCCCGTCGACGAGGTGTGGGTCGTCCTCGGCCACGACTACGAGCGGATACTCGAAGAGACCGAGTTCGGCGATGCGGGCGTCATCGAGAACCCGGAATGGTCCGAGGGCATCGCCTCATCGATCCGGGTCGCCCTCGACGCGTTGACACGGCTTTCCCGCGTCGACAGGGCCCTGATCGTCATGGGTGATCAGCCTTCGGTCCCGGTGGAGGTGGTCGAGGCTTTGATCGACTCGCATGCTCGATCCGACCACCAGGTGACTGTCCCCAAGTACAGATATTCCTGGGGCAACCCGGTGCTGGTGGACCGAGCCCTGTGGCCGCGTCTCATGTCTCTCGAGGGAGACGAGGGAGCCCAGCGCCTGTGGCAGGCGCACCCGGATTGGGTCAACGAGGTGTGGTTCTCCGAACTTGCTCCTCGAGACGTGGACACCGAGACCGACATCGTCGAGTTACGACCCAAGCACCCGGGTTCTGTATGAGTTGATCGGTCTAGAGTCGGGATGTCTGGTTTCTGTTGCGCTGAAGGGACACATGGCTCGGATCGATCAGGTGGCTGGCATCGCCCACAAGGACGCCACCAAGCTGCGAAAGGCCGGGGTTCGGACGAGCAAAGGCCTCATCGAGGTTGCCGCAGATCGGAAGGGGAGGGCCGAGCTGGCGGCTGCGACCGGTATCGACTCGAGGAACCTCCAGCTATGGGTGAATCACGCCGATCTGCTCAGGATCGAAGGGGTCGGCGCCGAGTACGCCGAACTCCTCACCGCGGCCGGTGTGGACACCCTGCGTGATCTGAGGCGACGCAACCCCACTGCTCTCCTGGCCAAGATCATCGGTCTCAACGGCAGCAGCCGGGTGGTGCGACGCCTCCCCACCGAATCCATGGTCGAGGTCTGGATCGAGATGGCCAAGGAGTTGGAACCGAGTTCCGGCTAACTCTCCACGCAGAACTCACAACCCATAGCGAAGAAAGGGCCCCGAAGGGCCCCTTCTTCTCTTTGAGGAGGAGTGAGCTCAGGAAACCTTGTCGGCGGGAGCCGAGTTGGTCTTCGCAGAGCTCGTCTTCGCTGCGGTCGACGTGGTGGTCTTGGCAGCAGAAGCCTTGGAGTTGGTGGCGGCCTTGGCGGCAGGCTTCTTCGCAGGAGCCTTGGCCGGGGCCTCTGTCTCGGTCGCCTTCTCGGGGCGGAATGAGGTCCTCCAGGTGGCCAGCATGTCCTCGAGCTGGTCGCGCAGCTTGCTCACTTGCTCCTTGGCCTGGTCGAGGTCGACCTTCGAGGAGATCTCCTCGACGACCTTGCCATCGGTGATCCGGCCCACGACCTTCTCACCCTCGACGGCCCAGCCGTCGATCGTCTTCTCGGCGACCTGGCCGTACTCGGTCGCGCCCTCGGTCAGCTTCGACTTGACCTCGCCTGCTTTGGCGCCGACCTTGCGGGCGGCGACTACGGGTGCGCCGACGGCGGCATACAGCACGTTCTTTGTGTTCATGGTCTCTCCTGTTCGGTGTGTTGTCTTACTGACCCATTCGAATGGATCAACGCTCGGTACATGTCGAGAAGCAGTTTTTTCTCGTTGGCGCTCAGCAGATTGTCTGCGTCGATCGCCTCGTTGATCGTTGGCGACTCCAACTCCTCGTCGATGAGACCGGCTCTGGAGTAGAGCGTGTTCGCCGAGATCTCGAGGGCGCGTGACAGACGGCTCAGGATCTCAGCCGAAGGCTTGCGGATCCCGCGCTCTATCTGTGACAGGTAGGGGTTGGAGATCCCGGCCCGCTCCGCCAGCCGACGAAGTGAGAGATTGGCTCTCTCCCTCTGCTGATGGATGAACTCGCCGAGGTCGTTCTGCTTGCTCTCGTTCACTACGTGTAAGCATACAGCAAGCTGCTAACTATTGCAAGCACTTGCTAGCGGAGGCCCGCTTCAGACCAACGCGGTGCCGACTGCACTCCCGATCAGCCAGGCGATCACGCCGCCGATCCCGGCGATGGCCATGTTCTCGAATCCCGAGGTCAGCCAATTGTGCTTCGCCACTCTGGCCTTGACCACCCCGACGATGAAAAGACCGGTGAGGGCGAGGCCGGTGGCCCAGGCGAGCGCCACGTTGGCCGAGTCGAAGACGAAGAAGGGAATGACGACGGGCAGAGATCCCACGAGAAACAGGCCACCTGAGGCGAGCATGGCCCGATAGGGCGACCGACGCTCCGATTCGACGAAGCCGAATTCGAGGGCCTTCATCGCGTTGAGGATGGCGTCGTCGGAGCGGTCGAAAGCGGCCACCACCATTTCGACGTCTTCCTGAAGCAGACCCATGTCACCGAACATCTCGGTCAGCTGGTCCAGCTCCTGCTGGCGATGGTCGCGGATGTGGACCTTCTCAAGCCGAAGCTCCGCCTCGAGCACCTGATCCTGTGACTTCGTGGCGAGATACTCGCCGGCCGCCATCGATACCGCCCCGGCCAAGGCCCCGGCGAGAGCGGTGAGAAGCACCTGGTCGGTGTCGAGCCCACCACCAACGACACCGACGACGAGGAGGAAGATCGAAACGAGACCGTCGTTTACCCCGAGGATGATGTCCCGCCAGTACTGGCGGGACTCGCCGATGTGGGGCTCATAGGGAGTCTCCTCTCTACGAGCCTCTCGGTCGGTCGCCACGAATGCGATGGTACCAACCGACATCGGGCGCCTCCCTGGTCAGACCCCCTCGGCCAGCCCGATCACGGCACCCAGACCGGCCCGTATCCCGAATCCGACGGCTGCCTCGTCCAAAACGAAACCGGGGGAGTGGAGATCATGGCCCTTCCCCGACGATCCGAGCCGGAGCAACGCCCCGGGGGCCACCGAGAGATAGTTGGCGAAGTCCTCGCCACCCATCGATGGCTCGGTGGGGACCACCGTCTCCGCACCGACGAGCTGGGAGATGCCGGAAGTGGCCGCCTGGACCACCGCATGGTCGTTGACGACCGGGGGGATCGCCTGGACATAGTCGAGGGAGTAGCCCGCTCCGGACCAGGCCATGAGACTGCCGATCGCCTTGTCCATGAGGCCTGGGAGCACGTCCCACAGGCTGCGATCCAACGTCCGGGCGGTTCCCTGCAACTCGACGAGGGTCGGGATCACGTTCGAGGTTGTGCCACCTTGGATAGAGCCAAATGCAACGGTCAACGTGCTTCGGGCGTCGACCGTTCGCCGCAGCACTCCGGGGAGCTCGTGCACCAGGCGGGCGGCGTCGGCAATCAGGTCGACAGTCTGGTGGGGACGGGCAGTGTGGCCCCCAGGCCCCTCCAGAACGATGGTGAACTTGTCGGCGCTGGCGGTGATTGGCCCTATACGGCTCCCCACAAGGCCGGTCTCCAGCGACGGGTCCACATGAAACGCCAGAATCCCTTTGAGACCGTCCACCAGCCCTTCCTCGACGAATTGGGACGCACCACCGGGGAACGCCTCCTCAGCGGGCTGGAACAGCAGTCTCACCCCGACCGGGAGATCGAGCTGGCGGAGGGCAACGGCGATGCCAAAGGCGACAGCAGCGTGCCCGTCGTGCCCACAAGCATGCATCCATCCGGGGTTCTGCGAACGCGGGGCATTCCCCTCCGGCTCGTGGATGGGCAAGGCGTCGAGATCGGCCCTGAAGCCGATCCGGGGCTCGGGGCCGACGTCCACCCAGAGACCTGTCTGTGGTCGTCGGTCGTGATAGACGATCCCGTTCTCATCGAGTGAGGCGGCGATCAGGGCAGTTGTCTGATGTTCTTCGTTGGCCGGCTCGGGGTGGCGATGGAGAAGTCGGCGAAGCTCGACCGCTTGGGGGATGATGCCCTCCACCAGCGCCTCGAGCCGGTCGGGGCTGATCATCTGATGAGGCTAACCCATCCCAAATTGCGAGCCACAGTCCCGGGTGTGATACCTGTGTGTCCCAGTTTCGAAGCGGCTCACTCGTAGAAGCGGTTCTCGAAGACACGACGGGCCCTCCTGGTGACCCGGCGGTACTCGTCTCTGAGCTCGGAGGCCCGGTCGAACCCCAGCGAAGCTGCGAGACTCCCTAGCTCCAGCGGTGCGGTGGGTAGCGAGTCGACGGCCCGACCCATCTGGAGATGTAGACGGAGCCGGGCGCGCGTGCAGAAGAGGTAGGACTCCGACAGGGCGCTCTCCTCGTCGGGCCCGAGCAGCCCGTGCCCGACCAGGACCTGCAACGCATCCAATGTGCCGGGGCCCCGGAGCTCGGGGACGCTGCCGCCGTGACGTAACTGGAGGAGCTGAGTGAGGAACTCGATGTCACTGATGCTCCCCCGGCCCAGCTTGAGGTGGTAGTCGGGGTCTTCACCGGCCGGGATCCGCTCCTTCTCCACCCTCGCCTTGATGTCACGGATAGATCGCTGGAAGTCGGCGGGCAAGCTGTCCCGCCACAGGAAGCTTCCCACCACTTCGGACCACTGTCTTGCGAGGGAAGGATCTCCAGCCGCCACCCTGCCTTTGACCAGGGCGAGCATCTCCCAGGGCTCGGCCCACTCCTCGTAGTAGCGGCGGTAGCTCTCGAGAGACCTCGCCATAGGCCCTTTTCGGCCTTCCGGCCTGAGCTCGGCATCGAGGCGGTAGGCCTCCCCATGGCGGCTCGTCTCGGAGAGCACCCTGGACAACCCGGTGGCGACACGGAAAGCGTCGTCGCGTCCGGATTCCTCGGCGATCACGTACATGAGATCGAGGTCGGAGCCATAGGACAGCTCGCCGCCTCCCCACTTGCCCATTGCGACGACACAAAGCCCGGTCGGGTCACCTCGG
>JBEVIF010000257.1:0-3754 GCA_040510795.1 Acidimicrobiia bacterium | reverse complement strand
CAGATCGACACAGCCATCAACGAGCAGTTGATCGTCGAGCTCTACTCGAAGTGAGGTAATGCCTTGTTGATTGTTCAGCGCCCCCAGATCGAAGAGGAAACGATCACAGATGTCAGGTCGAGGATCGTCGTCGAGCCTCTCGAGCCTGGATTCGGATACACCCTTGGCAACACCTTGCGTCGAACCCTCCTGTCGCGCATTCCCGGTGCAGCGGTAACGACAATCCAGATCGAGGGAGTCGAGCACGAGTTCTCGACCATCCCCGGTGTGGTCGAGGACGTGGTCGACATCATCCTCAACATCAAGCGGATCGTCGTCCGTCTCGAGGACACCGACACCCAGACCCTCTACCTCTCGGCCAAGGGCGCCGGGGAGGTCAAAGCGGGGGATATGAAACTCCCCGCCGGCGTCGAGATCGTGAACCCCGATCTGCACATCGCCACCCTCAGTGCAAGTGGCAGGCTCGAGATGGAGATGACCGTCGCTCCCGGGGTGGGATACCGCACCGCCGACGGCAACAAGGGCTCGAGCTCGGTGATCGGAGTGATCCCCGTCGATTCCATCTTCTCTCCGGTGCGCAAGGTGTCCTACAAGGTCGAGAACACTCAGGTCGGTCAGATGACCAACTTCGATCGGCTTGTGCTCGACGTCGAGACCAATGGCGCAATCGAGCCCGGCGAGGCCATCTCCTCGGCGGGCAAGACCCTTCGTGAGTTGATGGGCCTCTTCGCCGACATGGGGGAGGGTCAGGGTCTGGAGTTGGGCGAGGTCACTCCCGAATTCTCAGGTTCCCCGGATCTCGAGCTCCCGATCGAGGCGCTCGATCTCTCGGAGCGTCCCCGCAACTGCTTGCGCCGTGCCCAGATCAAGACGGTTGGGGAGTTGGTGGAGCGGACCTCGGACGACCTGCTCAACATCACCAACTTCGGTCAGAAGAGCCTCGAAGAGGTATCTGCCAAGCTCGACGAGCTCGGACTCAGCCTGGCGGACGCCGGCGGCAATCACTGATGCCACGCCCCCGCAAAGGGCCTCGCTTCGGTGGCTCGCCGTCGCACGATCGAAAGATCATGTCCAATTTGGCCATCGAGCTCTTCCTGCACGAGAAGGTAACGACGACGCTGCCTCGCGCTCAGGCCGTGAGGCCATTGGCCGAGAAGCTGATCACGAAGGCTCGCAAGGGCGACCTTCACGCCAAGCGGACCGTTATGCGGACTATCCCCAATCGGGAAGCCGTGGTCAAACTCTTCGACGACGTTGCCCCGCGATACGCCGACCGCCAGGGCGGCTACACCCGCATCACCAAACTCGGCCCCCGTCGTGGTGATGGCGCCGAGGAAGCGGTCATCGAGCTCGTCTGACGACGAGTCGATGACGGTACCAAGTACTAGGTACCACCCGAAGGGTCGCTAGGCGGCGATCCCGACGATCAGGCCTACGACAAAGATGCCGCCTCCGCCGATGACTACCTGGATCGGCGTGATCTTGTGATGCAGGAGACGTCGAGCGATAACTGTGTCCAGCATGGTCACACCACCGACAAGCAACACCACCACACCTGCAATCAGGAGCAGGTTGGACACGAGCTCGGCGAAGATCACGCACAGGGCAATAAGGGCAACGGCGGCGGCGATGCCCCAACGACCGAAGACCCAGTTGGGGAGTTTCGACCCGTATCTCTCCTGTGCCGTGGTCAGGTAGGTACCGACCTTCGATTCGCTCCGCACCTTGGGAGCCTTCGGTGTCTTCACCTTCGGCGTTTTCACTTCGATAGCTTTTGGAGCGACCGGCTGGGGGGAGACGGGTGCCGGCGTCGCCGGCGTCTTTGCAGCCCGTTTGGGCCGGCTGAGACGCTTGGGTTTGTGAGCCAGAGCGGCAGCCGCCTGGGTGAACGCGTCACGATCGGCGATTTCGATCAAGAGGACCTCGCCCTCTGCCTTCACCCGGACACCCTCGGGAACGTGGGATATGTCGATGGTGTCCACCGACCAGTCGCCGATGATGTGGTCGCCGGAGGCAACTTGGAGTCGCCCTTCAGTGAGATGGAAGGTCGCGGGAAGGGGACGGCTGTCGCCGGGCAAGCGAAGAGAGCCCTGGAACTGTCCCATCAGTGGGTATATCGGCCGTTTCGTGCTCGGACTTAGCGAAATATGGCAAATCCCGATGGTTAGCCTGAACGCTCTTGAGCGAGCCGACCTACCTCGATTTCACCAGTGATGAATGGGCCGCGCTCCGGTCCAACACCCCATTGACCCTCACCGAGTCGGATCTCGAGAAGATCCGGGGAATCAATGTCAATCTCGACATCGATATGGTCGAGCACAGCTTCCTCCCCCTCTCTCGACTCCTCAACCTTCACGTCCAGGGCAGCCATCAGCTGGCGACCGTCACCGACACATTCCTCGGTGCCCCGCCGCGGCCCAGACCCTTCGTGATCGGGGTCGCCGGTTCGGTGGCGGTGGGGAAGTCGACGATCTCCCGAGTTCTCCAAGAGCTCCTCGCCAGATGGCCCCAGCATCCACGTGTCGAGCTGGTGACCACCGACGGTTTCCTTTATCCCAACGCGGTGCTGGAAGAGAGAGGGCTGATGGACCGGAAAGGCTTCCCCGAGAGCTACGACCGCCGAGCCCTCCTCGAATTCGTCGCCCGGGCCAAGGGAGGAGCCGACCACCTCGAGGTCCCGGTCTACTCCCACTTCGCCTACGACGTGCTCGAGGGCGAGACCCGGGGCATCAACCGGCCCGACATCCTGATCCTCGAGGGTCTCAACGTCCTTCAGGCCGGAGGTGTCGGCGCCTTTGTCAGCGACTACTTCGATTTCTCGATCTTCGTGGACGCCGACCCGGAAGCCGTGCGAGGGTGGTACATCCAGAGGTTCATCACGCTTCGCGATACCGCCTTCACACAGCCCGATGCCTATTTCCATCGCTACGCCGACCTCAGCGACGAGAAGGCGTCGGCGGTGGCTTTCGATATCTGGGCCCGGATCAATGAGGTCAACCTCTTCGAGAACATCCTCCCCACCCGGGAACGGGCGAGTCTCATCCTGAGGAAAGCCCCGGATCACTCGATCGAGAGGGTCCGTCTCAGGCGCTAAGGCGGTTACCCTCGCCCGACTGTGAGCAGAATGTTCTCCCGGGCGGGCCGTGCCGCCATTCTCGACCGCAAACCCTTCACCGAGGCGTACTTCGACGGCGATTCGGCGGCGGACGCCGCCATCCTCGTGGCGCTCGTGGCTGCGGTCACGTATGTGGGGACGCTATTGCTCAGGGGGGCGATCGAGATCTTTTCCCTGCCGGGCCTCTTCGAGTATGTGATTTCCGGTGTGGTTTCCTGGCTGATCCTCGGCTTTGCCTCGTGGTTCGCCGCTACCCGGCTGTTCCAGTCGACGGGCCGGCCCCAGACCTTCATCGCTCTCCAGGGCCTCGCCGTCCTGCCGCTGGTCCTGGAATTGTTCGGCAGGGTCGGCGGGGCCATCGGTCTGATCTGGTACCTGGTCGTTCTGGTGGTTGGCACCAAGGAGGCGGCCAATATCGACACCCGGAACGCCGCCGTATCGGTGCTGATCGGCTTTGCGATCGCCGCCATCTTCCGCACGCTCATCGGCGTCCCCTTTGCAGTGTTCTCAGCCCTGACCGGATGACCACTCTCCGCCTCGACCTGGCCTATGACGGCTCGGGTTTTAGGGGTTACGCCTTCCAGGAGGGGTTGCGGACCGTCCAGGGCGAGCTCGAAGCGGCGTTGAAGGCGGTCCTCG
>JBEVIF010000256.1:0-7633 GCA_040510795.1 Acidimicrobiia bacterium | reverse complement strand
GTCCGCCGGTCAGCCGACCGTGGCGCACGTCGGAGACGTGGGCAGCAGGGTGCGACGGGTCTTCGGCTGCGGGCCGGATACCGATCACGAGCAGGTACCCGATCATCCAGAGCTCGCCGACCGTTGCCGGGATCGCGAGCGCGTCGACGAGCAAGGTCGGGGCATCGGCGGCGTCTTCGACGAAGGCACTCGCGACGTAGCCGAATGGGGCGTCGGCGCCCTCTTCTTCGGGCTCTGGCTGATCCCGATGGGTTACCTGGTGCTGGTTTCGCGGTGGATGCCGCGGCCCCTGGGCTGGGTTCTCATCGCTGGCGGTGTTGGCTACATCCTGAGTGCCTTCGTGGTGTACCTGATCCCCGGTGCGCCGGGCGCGGTAGAGCTCGGCCTCACCGTGCTGGCGACCGTGGGCGAGTTCTGGATGATCGGCTATCTGCTGATCAAGGGTGTGCGGACCGACTTCGAGCCACGCATTCCGATGCCGGAGCATGTCGCCGCCTGATCGACCTGACCGGTTGGGATAAAGAGAAGACCCCGCCTCACAGCGGGGTCTCTCTATCGCTGCTGAATATGGACTCAGCTGGCGCAGATGGCGAAGGCCTGAATCGACCAGTTGCCGTTGTGGTCGTCGAGTTCTGTACCCAGCACAGTCCAGGTGGTGTCGTCTGAGGGATAGTCGGCAGACAGAGTCAGGTTGTGAGGCTGTGCCCCGGCAAACAGGACGCCGCCCCCGACAACCACACCCTCCGTGCAGGTTGCAGTCGCCGACTTGGAGTTGCCGTCATTCGTGGGGCTGGGAGTGCCAACGACTCTGGTGAAGGTCGAACCGGCTCCGGGCAGACCCTGGATCCCCTGCTCGCCTTGGATCCCCTGCTCGCCTTGGATCCCCTGCTCGCCTTGGTCACCCTTGTCACCCTTGTCACCCTTGTCACCCGGGGCACCGTCGGCACCGGGTAGACCGTTGGTTCCGTCGGTTCCGTCGGCACCGGGTAGACCGTCGGCACCGTCGGCACCGTTGGTTCCGTCGGCACCGGGTAGACCCCGTGCACCCCTAGCACCTGTGGCACCGGTCGCACCTGTGGCACCGGTCGCACCTGTGTCACCCTGGACACTCTGATTCCCGGCAGGCATGACACCTGACTCGGCGAACCGCTTCAGGAAAGCGGACATCTGACCACGGGTCACGTAGTCCTCGGGGCAAAACCTGTCGTTGTCGGGGGGATTGCAGCCCTTGGTGATCCCGTTCTCGTCCATCCAATCGATGGCAGCCGAGAAGGTGTGATCTGAGGGCACATCCGCGAACCTCGTCGGGACGGCCACAGCGGCGGTTGCCGCCAGCAGGACCGTTGCTGCCACCGCGAGGGTGATGACCTTGAACCTCTTCATTTTCATTTCCCTACTCCCTTTCGGGATTGACCTGGTTCCCCTTGAAGCAGGTATCGGGGTTCCCCGATGGAGCAGGTATCGGTTTGAGTGCGGGCGGACGAAATGGGTCCCCAGGACTAGTCCCTGAATGCGGTGGGTTCGGAGTCGAGGTGCATCCTTAGAATGCGGGGTTATCGGGGACGTAGCTCAGTTGGAAGAGCACCGGCTTTGCAAGCCGGGGGTCGTGGGTTCGAGTCCCATCGTCTCCACCGTCGGATGATTGGAGTCACATGACCAATGCCGTCATCGTCGATGCGGTGCGGACACCGGTCGGCCGTCGCAACGGGGTGTTCAAGGACTATCACCCGGTCGATCTCGCCTCCCGACCGCTCGAGGCGTTGGTGGAACGCAGTGGCATCGACCCATCCCTCATCGACGATGTGATCATGGGGACGGTCAGCCAGACCGGGGAGCAGGCATACAACGTCGGACGCAATGCGGCATTGGCTGCCGGGTACCCCGAAGAGGTCCCCGGAGTCACCATTGACCGCCAATGCGGCTCCTCCCAGCAGTCGGCACATTTCGCCGCGCAGGCGATCATGGCCGGCGCCCAGGACGTGGTGATCGCCGCCGGTGTGGAAAGCATGACCAGGGTTCCGATGGGGATCACGGCACACCAGGGCCCCGGGCTCCCGTTCGGGTCCCGGATGCTGGAGCGGTACTCGCAGGGACTCGTCCCCCAAGGTCTCTCGGCCGAGATGATCGCCGAGAAATGGGGCATCGTGCGACATGAACTGGATGGGCTGTCACTCGAGTCTCATCGGAGGGCGTCCCGGGCCACGGCCGAGGGCCGATTCGAGGAGCAGATCATCCCGGTCGGGGTCACCGGCGACGACGGACGGATGCACACCGTCAGCAGAGACGAAGGCATCCGTGAAGACACTTCTCTCGAGAAACTGGGCGCCCTTCAGCCCGCTTTCAAGAGCGACGGCGTGATCACCGCCGGCAACTCCTCGCAGATCTCTGATGGCGCAGCGGCTGTGTTGGTCATGTCTGAAGACAAGGCCAGGATCCTGGGTCTGAAACCGAAGGCCCGGTTCCTTGCTTTCGCGATGGCGGGGGTCGATCCGGTGACCATGCTGACCGGACCCATCCCGGCCACCGAAAAGGTCCTCGAGCGGGCCGGGTTGGGCATCGACGAGATCGACCTCTTCGAGGTGAATGAGGCATTTGCGGCGGTAACCGTCGCATGGCGTATGGAGCACGGCGGCTCCGACCCGATGGCTTTGTGGGAGCGGACCAACGTCAACGGCGGCGCGATCGCTCTGGGCCATCCGCTCGGGGCCAGCGGTGCCCGCCTCCTCACAACGCTGGTTTGGGAGTTGGAGCGGACCGGGGGTCGTTACGGTTTGCAGACCATGTGCGAAGGCGGGGGCATGGCCAACGCCCTGATCATCGAGCGAGTTTGAACGGAATCTCTGCCGTCGAAGTCATCCTCGCCTTGGTCGCCGGGTACATCATCTGGCGGATCTCCATCGCCATCATCCGTATGCTCTCGACACCACCTCCTGAGGTCGATCCGGAAGACGTGGTCACTGTCGATCAGGACTACCGATGCACGGTTTGCGGGGCCGAGTTGACGATGACGGCGGTGAACGTCAGCGAGGACAACCCTCCCCGCCATTGCCGGGAGGACATGGTGCCAGTCTGGCGCCCGGCGTAATCACACTACTGTAGTTTTCCCAGGTCTTTTCCACAGGGTGTTGAGAACTACATACGTGTAACTCGGCGATGCCGTCTTTCGAAATTGACTACTCTCGCTGCTCGTGCCCGAGTCGAAACGTCGTAAGCCCAAGAACAGGCCGGTTTCGGCGAGTGCCGCCCAGGCCGCGGTCAAGGCCAAGGATCCAAGCCCGACCTGGTACGTGGCCCTGATGGCCGGGTTGATGGTGGTCGGAGTCGTTCTGGTGATCCTCCGTTTCGTATTCGAATGGGATCAGACGATCCTGATCGCCGGGCTGGTGGCGATCGCCGCCGGCTTCCTCATGACCACCAACTACCGCTGAGTCAGGGCGCGGTCGTCGGAACCGTCGTAGTAGTCGTAGTGGTGGGAGCTGCCGTCGTGGGCGGGGGCGTGAACTCACCAATCGCGACGTTCACCGTGTCGCCGGGCAAGAGCACCTCACCCGCATTCGGGTTCTGATCGATCACGAGGCCGTCCTGCTCCGAATCGGCGACCCCTTGTGTGTCGGCAGACATCGTCAGTCCGAGCTCGGCCAGTGCGGCCTCGGCTTCGGCCTGACTCAATCCGATCAGGTCGGGCACTTCAACCGGTGCTGGGCCCTGCGAGACGACGATGAGAACGGTGTCACCGAGTTGGACCTCGCTGTCGGCCACGGGATCGGAGCGAATCACGAGGTCTCGGGCCACTTCGGCCGAATATTCGTCCTGAACCCGCACCAGTAGCCCGAGCGATTGGAGCTGGGCCGTTGCGTCCCGCTCACTGAGATTGACCAGATTGGGCACGACCACCGTTTCCGGGCCCGTCGACACCACCAAGTTGACCGGGGCATCCAAACCGACTCTCGCCCCCTGCGGGGGATCCTGCTCGATCACGATCCCTTCGGCGAAGGTGGCGTCGGCGCGTTCGGTCACTTCTCCAATGCTGAGACCTGCCTCCGTTATCAGTCGTTCGGCCTCCGCTCTTGTCTGGCCGACGACAGGTGGCACCTCGATCTCTTCGGGCCCTGAGGATACATATACCTCGACGGTCGATCCCTCCTCGACCATTGTCCCGAAAGTGGGGTCGGTCCGGATCACATCTCCGGCAGGGACCGTGTCGCTCGACTCGAAGAAGGTCGTGACCAGGAACCCGTCCTGCTGGAGACGCTGTAGAGCCTCGGCCTGGCTGATCCCCGTGACGTTTGGTACCTCGACGAGAGTCGGCTCTTCCTCGCCGCCCCCGGCCAGCTGAAAGAGAAGAAAGATCAGCCCTCCGAGTGCGAGCAGGAGGCCAAATGCGGTCAGGATGAATGGCATCTGCGAGGACGGTTCTTCCTCTACATCCCGGTACATCTCGTCCGGGGGTGCAGTCGCCGGAGGCACGGGTGTGGTCGACATCACCCGCGTCGCCCCGTCTCCGTTGGCCGGCACCGCCACGGGCACGATGAGAGGCGGCATGCCAACCTCTTCTCCCTTGAGCACCGACAGGAGCTCGGAACGCATCTCATCGGCGGTTTGGTACCGGGCGACCGGGTCCTTTCGCATCGCCTTGGCCACAACCGCGTCGAGCGACGGCGAGACATCGGCGTTGAGCGAGCTCGGTAGCGGCGCCTCGGTCGAGACGTGTTGGAAGGCAACTGACATCGGGCTATCGCCGGTGTACGGGGGGCGCCCGGTGAGCATCTCGTAGAGCACCACGCCAAGGGAATAGACATCGCTCCTGGCATCAGCCGCCGCCCCCTGAGCTTGCTCGGGGCTGAAATAGGTGGCGGTCCCGATGACCGCACCGGTCCGGGTCAGCTCCTGGCTGTCGTCCCAGGCCCGGGCGATTCCGAAGTCGGTCACCTTCACGGTGCCGTCCTTGGCGAGGAGGATGTTGCCCGGCTTCACATCGCGGTGGACCAGCCCAGCCTGGTGGGCGACCGACAGCGCAGCCGCCACCTCGGCCGTGATCTCGGTGGCTCGCCGCGGGAGCAAGGCCCCTTCAGATCTGAGGACGTCCCGGAGCGAGCGTCCGTCGACGAGCTCCATGACGATGAAATACGTGTTCTGCGCCTGACCCCAGTCGTAGATCCCGACGATGTTGGGGTGGCTCAAGTTGGCCGCGGCCTGTGCCTCCCGTCTGAAGCGCTTTACGAAGGCCTCGTCCGCGGAATACTGCGAATGAAGGACCTTGATCGCAACCCGGCGATTGAGGAGGTTGTCCCTGCCCTCATACACGTCGGCCATCCCGCCCCGAGCCAGGTGGGACGTGATTTGATAACGGTCGGTGAGTGCGGTTTGGGCATCCATGGAAGACGGGCGGATTGTAGGAAGGCTGTCGTCCCAACTCATGGGCTTCCCTCCAGCCACAACTGGATGAGGTCGCCGGCGAGGGGGGCTGCGACACCGCCGCCGGAGGCGGATTCGCCCAGTTCCGGACTGCCCTCGAAGAAGACGGCTATCGCAATTGTCGGATCCTCGGCGGGGGCGAAACCGATGAACCACGGGTTGGGCAACCCATCCAGGCCCATGGAGGTCCCGGTCTTGCCTGCCACCCTGACATCTGGGACGGCGGCCGCCTGACCGGTGCCCTCCGTGACGACGCGCTCCATCATCTCGGTCACGACCGCGGCCGTGGCCGGGTCCATGGCCTGACCCATGGGGCTGGGTTCAAATGTCTCCACGGTGTTCCCGTCTGCGTCGAAGATTCGATTCACGAGATAAGGGGTGAGGGTGGTGCCGTCGTTGGCGATCGCCGCTGCCACCATCGCCATATGCAACGGCGCGGCGCGCACGTCGCGTTCCCCGATGCCGCTCTGAGCGAGTGCCGCAGGGTCCTCGGCCAACAGGTCCACCGGGTAGATCGCCTCGGGCACCGTCCACGGGAACGGGATGTCCGTGTTGAAGCCGAGCGCCTCCGCCGTGATCCCGACGTCCTCGGCGCCCACCTGGATCGAGAGGTCGGCGAATGTGGTGTTGCAGGAGACGATGAAGGCTTGTTGCAATGTGATCGACTGACCGTCGTTGCAGACGCCCCCACCGGCGTTGGAAATCGTTGCTGACGACCCAGGCAACTGAAACTCCTCAGGGTCCGGGAACTCCGTTTCCGGCACCGCGGTCCCGGTGTCGAGGGCGGCGGCCGTCACCACCGTCTTGAAGGTAGAGCCCGGCGGGTAGATCTCCCTGGTGGCCCGGTCCAGAAGAGGCCCCTCGGGGTCGGCCAGGAGGCTCTCCCACACAATCGCCGCGTCGCCGCCCAAGAGTGACTCCGGGTCGTATGACGGCGATGAGACAGAAGCCAGCACCGCCCCGGTCCTGGGATCGATGGCGAACACCGCGCCTTTGAGCCCGCCCAAGCCCTCGTACGCCGCCTCCTGCAGGGCCGCGTTGATGGTGAGTTCGAGGCTCTCCGGGCGGAGATCCCGGCCCAGGATGACCGAGACCAGGTCGCTGATGGTCAGATCCCGTCTGGAGCGGAGCTCATCCGCATATGCGTTCTCCAACCCCGAGGATCCGACGAGGAACGAGTTGTAACCCACGACGTGTGCAAATGGCTCGCCTTCGGGGTACCGGCGAACGAACGAGCGTGGGTCTTCGGGGTCGGGAACCGACTGCGCCACCACGGTCCCATCGATGGTCACGACCAGCCCGCGCTCCTTGCCTCGCTCGGACAGTGCCGGACGGGAGTTGCGAGGATCGGCCTTGAGCACATCGGCATGGATCACCTGGATCCAGGTGACGGCCAGGAGCAAGGCGAAGAAGCCGGCGAACAGACCGATCGACAGCCGGCGGACAGGCCCGTTCACTGGGCCTCCTCGTGGCTGATCCGTAGCAGGAGCGCGATCAGGATCATGTTTCCGACGAGGGCAGAGCCGCCGTATGACATGAAGGGAAGGGTGATGCCCGTGAGGGGCACGAGCCGGACCACCCCGCCGATGATCAGGATCGTCTGGACAGCCAGAACGAAAGTGAGGCCCGCTGCCAGCAGCTTGCGGAATGTGTCGCGGCTGCGGAAGGCAATGCCCAAGCCCACCGCAATGGTGAGAGCGAAGAGGGCAAGGACCGACACCGTGCCGGCGAAGCCGAGCTCCTCTCCCACCGCGGCGAAGATGAAGTCAGTCGCCGCGTTAGGGATGAGATCAGGTCTCCCAAGCCCCGGGCCCGCTCCGGCGAGGCTTCCCGTTCCCATCGCGAAGAGCCCCTGGGCGATTTGGAAGCCTTCGTCCTCGTAGTGCTCGAACGGAGCGATCCAGGCGATAACCCGTCGCTGCACGTGATCGAAGGCGAGATACGACGCCACGCCGGCGATCAAACCGAGAAAGCCACCCGCCACCAGGTACCCAGTTGTTCCGGTGGCGGCGTAGAGCAGCAGGACAAAACCGACAAAGAGGAGCAGCGAGGCGCCGAGGTCGCGCTGCGATATCAGGATCAACACGCTGACCCCCCAGGTGATGAGGAGCGGGATCAACTGCCGGGGCTCGGGAAAGGCGATGGGCCCGATGTGCCGCCTCGCCTCGCGTAGCGCTCGCTGGTGATCGGCGAGATACCCGGCGACGTAGGCGACGAG
>JBEVIF010000255.1:0-5599 GCA_040510795.1 Acidimicrobiia bacterium | reverse complement strand
AGGCATCGCGTCCTTGTCGTAGAAGACGAGCCGGGTCTTGCCGAGTCGGTTCGATACGCCCTCGACATCGAAGGATTCGATGTTCTGGTAGCGGACTCCGGCGTCGGAGGTCTGGAGTCTGCTCGCGTCAACCAACCCGACCTCGTTCTCCTCGACCTCATGCTGCCCGGCATGTCCGGACTGGACGTTTGTCGGCAGATTCGGCTCTCCTCCGACGTCCCCATCATCATGCTCACTGCCAAGGACGCCGAGTCGGACAAGGTGGCCGGCCTCGAGCTCGGTGCCGACGACTACATGACAAAGCCGTTTTCGATGCGAGAACTGGTGGCCCGGATCAGAGCGCAATTGAGGAGGGCGACGAAGAGCGGTGTGCTGGCCGAGTCGAACGAGGTGCTCCGCGGGGGCCCAATCGAGCTCGACATAGATGCCCATCAGGCCCGTCTCGGCGGCGACCCGGTCGACCTCCGACCCAAGGAGTTCGAGTTGCTCGAGTCCCTGATGCGCAGGAGGAATCGACTTGCGGCGCGCCACACTCTGATCGACGAGGTATGGGGCCCGAGCTACTTCGGTGACACCAAGACCCTGGATGTCCACATCAAGCGTCTCCGGCAGAAACTGGAGTCAGACCCGTCGCACCCGAGTTTGATCGTGACCGTGCGTGGCCTCGGCTACAAGTTCATTGATGAGCAGTAGACCGCCGGGGAGGACGCCGCTCGCTCTTCGATTCGTCCTGTCCTTCGCCTTCCTCTACTTGGCTCTGATCGTGGCCATGGGCTGGTTCCTCTCCCGGTCGGTCGAGTCCGCCTTCACCGAAGGGCTGTTCGACCAGGTCGAGTCGGCAGCTCGGATCTCGGCAGAAGGGATGCCCACTGATGACGCCGGCCTCCAGACGTGGGCTGACAAGATGGCCGATGTGAGCGGTTACCGGTACACCGTCGTCGGACAGGACGGTGTCGTGCTCGCCGACTCTCATTCGGATCCGGCAACGATGGACAACCACGCCGATCGGCCCGAGGTCGCATCCGCGATCGCCGGTGACACAGGAAGGGACGCAAGGGACAGCGACACCACCGGGTTCGACCAGCTCTACGTGGCCATACCGACGGACGAAGGGGACGTCCTTCGGCTCTCGGCTTCTACCAACGTCGTCGCTGCCGAGACGTGGCCCTATCGGAGCTCGGTGATCCTGGTCTCCATCATCGTGGGGCTGATCGGGCTCGCCGTCGCCGCCTGGCTGGCCCGCCGCATGACTCAGCCGATAGTCGAGTTGACCGAACAGACCAGAGCCCTGGCAGAAGAGGGTGTCGAGCCCAAGCTGACCCATTCGAGTGTGCGCGAGATCGACCAACTGGCGACTGCAGTCGCGGTTCTCGACGAGACGAACCGGTCACGGTTGCTGGAGACGGAGCGTGCATCCTCGACCCTGGAGGTAGTCCTCGGCGCGATGCCCCAGGGAACCATCCTGTTCGACGAGGACGACTCGGTTGTGTACGCCAATCCATCTGCCCACGCCCTGTTAGGCGGAATACCCGAGACCTTGTCCGGTCTCGTCCCGTTCTCCTTCCAGGACGTGCTTCTCGAGGCGAGGGAGATCGGCTCGCCGACAACTGTGATCGTCGAGCACGGGAAGCCGGTGCGCCAGTTGCGTGGGATCGCGACCCCTTTCGCAGATGACAAACGCATCTTGCTGGTTGTGGTCGACGTCACCGAGCGGGAGCGCGCGGCGTCGGTCCGTCGTGACTTCGTGGCCAACGCCTCCCATGAGTTGAAGACCCCTGTTTCGGCCATCATCGCGTCCTCGGAGGCATTGCAATTGGCTGTCGAGCGAGGCGACGACTCATCCTTTGGCTTCGCCCGCCAGATCGAAGGCTCGGCGCGCCAACTCGATCGTCTTGTCGCCGACCTCCTCGATCTATCGAGATTGGAGCGCGATGAGCCCGAACTGGACCCGTTGAGCCTCGATCACCTTGTTCAGGAAGAGCTGGAACGGGTCCGACCCGTCGCCGACGAACATGGAATCGAACTCACTCTCGACGTAACTCCGATCCAGGTGGCGGGAAGCAGGCGGGATGTGGCTATCGCAGTCCGCAATCTGCTCGACAACGCGATCAGGTACACGCCTACCGGCGGGTCGATCGAGACCCGGCTGGAAGCGGTCGGGAGTGACGCGGTGCTCCGCGTGAGCGACACCGGTGAAGGCATTCCCACCCGTGACCTGGAGCGTGTGTTCGAGCGCTTCTATCGGGTGGACAACGCCCGGGCCCGGGCCACCGGTGGCACGGGTCTGGGGCTGGCCATCGTCAAACACGTCGTCGAGAGTCATGGTGGGAGCGTGTCGGTAGCCAGCGAGCTCGGCGCCGGCTCCACTTTCACTGTCCATTTGCCGATCCTCGAACGGCAAATTCCCGCATCCAACTAGCCTGAACCGGTTCCAACCATGGCGATTCTCGAATCAATCTCGAGCCCAGCTGACCTGCGTGGGCTCAGCAAGGAAGAGCTGGACGCCCTCACCGAGGAGATCCGCACATTCATCCTGGACAAGGTGTCCAAGAGTGGCGGGCACCTGTCCCCGAATCTCGGTGTGGTCGAGCTGACCCTTGCTCTGCACCTCGTGTTCGACTCGCCCACCGACCGATTCATCTGGGACGTCGGGCATCAGGCCTACGTGCACAAGCTCGTCACCGGTCGGATGGCAGGCTTCGACCAGCTCCGTCACACCGGCGGGCTGTCCGGCTATCCGAGTCGCGAGGAGTCCGATCACGACTTCGTCGAGAACAGCCACGCGTCGACCTCTCTCTCCTACGCGCTCGGCCATGCACTGGCCGGCTACCCCGGTTACACCGTCGCCATCATCGGGGACGGGGCCCTTACCGGTGGGATGGCCTACGAGGCGCTGAACCACATCGCGGTGACCCAGCCGGAGCGCTTGATCATCGTGGTCAACGACAACGGTCGGTCCTACGCCCCGACGGTGGGCGGCCTCGCCGCCCTCGCGAGCCTTGCCCATTACCGCATCGACCCCCGATACGAGAAGACCAAGCGAACTCTGGGCCGGATGCTGAGGGGCCTCCCACTGGTCGGGGAGACCGCCGATGAGCTGGCTGGACGACTCAAGGACGCGGTGAAGCAGATCCTGGAGCCATTCACCGTCTTCGACGCACTCGATCTCAAATACACCGGACAGATCGACGGGCATGACATCGAGCTACTGGAGGAGACCTTCCGCGCCGCCAAAGAGTTTGACCGGCCGGTCGTGATCCATGTCGTCACCGAGAAGGGGAACGGGTACCAGCCGGCAATCGAGGACGAGCTGGAGAAGCTGCACGGTGTGGGCTCATTCGACCTCGCGACCGGCAAGGCGATCAAGGAGGAGCTCAGGCTCACCGACGTCGCCGGGAACGCCGTAGCCGAAGCGGCCGCCACCAGGCCCGATCTCGTCGGGATCTCGGCGGCGATGGTCACTACGGCCGGGCTGATGCAGATGTGGCAGCGGTTTCCTGACCGGGTTTTCGACACCGGGATATCGGAGCAGCATGCGGTCACGCTCGCCGCGGGCATGGCAATGGCCGGCAAGCGGCCAGTGGTGGCCGTCTACTCGGCCTTCCTTCAGCGCGCCTTCGATCAGATCATCGCCGATGTCGCTCTCCATGACCTGCCGGTGACTTTCCTGGTCGATCGATCCGGAATCACCGGCCCCGACGGCCCCTCCCATCACGGCGTGTTCGACCTGTCGTATTTGCGTCTCATCCCCAACATGGTGGTGGGCGCACCCGCCGACGCCGCCGAACTGTGCGCCATGATCGAAACCGCGGTGGACCACGTTGGGCCCATCGCCATCCGCTACCCGAAAGGGGCTGCGGTATCGGTGCCGGCGGTCCCGGTTGCAGCCTTGCCGATCGGCGAGGCGCAACTCCTCTCCGAGGGGACCGATGTGCTCTTGGTGGCGGTGGGCCGGATGGTGGAGATCGCCGAGAAGGCTGCCGTCGACATCAGGACCAAGGGGTTCTCAGTCGGTGTGGTCAATGCGAGATGGGTCAAGCCACTCGATCCCCGAATCCTCGAATGGGCGGCGCCGGCTCGTCACGTGGTCACTGTCGAGGACAACGTCGTCGCCGGAGGGTTTGGCGCCGCTGTGATGGAAGCATTCGCCGAGGCGGGGCAGGTCAAGGAGATCACCTGCATCGGCATCCCCGACCATTTCCTCCCATTCGGCTCCCCCTCCGACATCGCGTTTTCGGTTGGTCTCGACCCCGACTCGGTCGCATCGAGAGTCGTCGCTTTGCTCAGCTAGAGGACCGCTTCCAGAAACCGTTTGGTCTGGATGTGCTGTGGGTTGGAGATGACAGATGATGGCGGGCCGGTTTCGACGATGTTCCCTTCGTCGACGAAGGCCATCGTGGTGGCCACCTCACGGGCAAAGCCCATCTCATGGGTGACCACAATCATCGTCATCTGGGTTTCGGTGGCCAGGCTCTTCATGACAGCGAGCACTTCTGAGATCAGCTCAGGGTCCAGGGCCGACGTGGGCTCGTCGAACAACATGACCTCCGGTTCCATGGCCAGGGCGCGGGCGATGGCGACCCGTTGCTTCTGACCGCCGGACAGGTGGATCGGGTAGGCGTCTCCTTTCTCGGCAAGACCCACCTGGGCGAGCAGGACCTTGGCCACCTCGACGGCATGGGCGCGCTCCTGGCCTTTCACCGTGACGGGGGCCTCGATGATGTTCTGGAGGACGGTCAGATGGGGGAAGAGATTGAACTCTTGGAACACCATCCCGGCCTTGATCCGCACACTGCGGATTGCCTCCCGCTGACGATGGGTCCGGGGACCGGGCTCGAGACGGACACCGCCGACTTCGATGGTCCCCGATGTCGGTTCCTCGAGGAAATTGATGCAACGAAGGAGGGTGCTCTTCCCAGAGCCGGACCGGCCGAAGACGACTACCACCTCCCCCCGGGAGACTTCGAGGTCGACACCCTTCAGGACTTCGTTCTCACCGAACGATTTGCAGAGATCGCTCACCTTGACCACCGGCTCGGTCATGCCGGCTCGCTTTCCACCAGCTCGATCCCCGGCTGCGTTGTGACCTTGATCGTGGTGCGCACGTAGCCCGCCGACAGCCGACGCTCCAGCCTGGTCTGGAAGAACTGAAAGACCGTGGTCAGAATCCAGTAGAGGGCAGCGGCGAGCACAAAGGCCTCGAGGGGCCGGAAATCGGCTCTGCCCACCAGCTGCGCCCGTCGGAAGATCTCCATCTGCGCCACCACTGAGCCGAGGAGCGAGATCAACGCCGAGTCCTTCATCATGGCGATGAATTCGTTGCCCGTGGGCGGGATGATGACCCGGATCGCCTGGGGCAGCACGATTCGCCGCATCCGCTGGCGATAGGTCATGCCCAGCGCCTCGGCGGCCTCCACCTGACCATGCCCGACGGACTGGATGCCTGCCCGGAAGATCTCAGTCATGTAGGCGCCATAGTTGAGGCCGAGTGCGATGATCCCGGCTTGGAGGGCGGTGAGGGTGAGCGAATCGCGGAGCCCGGGGAGGTTGGGCGGGGCTAGCTGGGGAAGAGCCAGGAAGATGAGGAACATCTGCACGA
>JBEVIF010000254.1:0-4244 GCA_040510795.1 Acidimicrobiia bacterium | reverse complement strand
CCCTCAGCCGCGGCACGGACCGCCGCATTCACTTCTTCGACCGTCACGTCACGATCCAGTTCGACCACGAGGTCGACGGTCGAGCCATCAGGCACCGGGACTCTCATCGCCATGCCGTCGAGCTTCCCGGCAAGGCTGGGTACTACCTCTCCGATCGCGGCCGCGGCGCCGGTGGTCGTCGGAATGATGTTCTCGGTTGCTGCCCGGCTGCGGCGCAGGTCCTGGTGGGGGACGTCGGCCAGAACCTGGTCGTTGGTGTAGGCGTGGACGGTGGTCATCACGCCCTTGCGGATGCCGAAGTTGTCGTCCAGCACTTTGGCCAGTGGTGCCAACGAGTTCGTGGTGCACGAGGCATTGGAGACGATGATGTCGTCGGAGTCGAGCTGGTCGTCGTTGACCCCTAGGACGACTGTCTCATCCACCTTGTCCTTCGAAGGGACGGTGAGAATGACTCGTTTGGCCCCGGCATCGATGTGCTTCTGGAGGTTTGCGCGGTCCCTGAAGACGCCAGTCGACTCGATGACGATGTCGACGTCTAGGTCCTGCCAGGGCAACGAGGAAGGGTCGCGCTCCATGAGCATCTTGATCTCATGCTCTCCGACTCTCATCAGACCGTCGTCCACTGTGACGTCTTCCTCGAACCGTCCCATCACCGAGTCGTACTCGAGGAGGTAGGCGAGAATGTCGTCGTCGGAGAGGTCGTTGATGGCCACGACTTTGAGACCCGAATTCGGCCGCGAAGCGATGATGCGAAATACCGCCCGCCCGATCCGCCCGAACCCGTTGATTGCGACGTTGACCATGTTCATTCTCCATTGAGGTAGGTGGCGATCATCCCGGTGACCTCGACCACCCGGTTCGAGTAGCCCCAGCCATTGTTGAACCAGGTGATGGTCTTCACCAGGGTTCCCCCTGTCACCAGTGTGGCCAGACTGTCGTATACACCGGAGTGCGCGATCGATCTCACATCAGAGGAAACAATCGGATCTGCGACATATTCGATGATTCCCTGGTACTTCCTCTCGCAGGCCGCCCTGACGAGGCCATTGACCTCGGCTTCGTCGGTAGCGCGCTCGACGTCGACGACCATGTCTACGGTCGAGCCGTCGACAACGGGAACATTGAGGGCGACCACCGCCAGCTTGTCCTCGAGCTCGGGCAGGACCTGAGTGATGATCTCGGCAGAGTTCGTGTCGGCGGGGATGATGTTCTCCCCGGCAGCCCGGGATGTCCGGTAGGAGTCGGTCGGCACATCGGCAAGCCGTCCTGCATTGGACATCGCCTTCACGACAGTCATGTAGGCGCGCTTGAGCCCGAGCTCTTCATTGATTGTCTTCAATATCGGTGCGGCGGCGTTCGATGTGTTGGAGCCGAGCGCCACCTGGTCGACATCAGCCGTAAGGACGTCGTCGTTTATCCCACGGAGAAGCAATGGGATTTCACCGGGGATCTCAGGACTCGAAGTCAAGACGACCTTCTTCGCCCCGGCCTTGAGATGCTGCTCTAGGGCTTCCTTGGTCCGATAGCGGCTGGTGGTCTCGAGTACGACATCAACGCCGAGCTCCCCCCAATCGGCATCGCCCGGCTCCCGTGCGTTCAGCCAGGCGACATTTCTGTCGCCGTAAGACAATGTGCCGTCGGCATAGGACACAGGCGCCGGAAAGCGGCCGTAGATGGAGTCGTACTTGAGGAGGTAGGTGAGTGCCTCGGGATCGGCGATATCGCTGATCGCCACGATGTCGAGGTCGGCCCGATTGTGGAGGAGGCGCATCACGTTCCGCCCGATTCGGCCGAAGCCCATGAGCCCTATCCGGGTTGTCATCATCGATCGATTCCTTTCTGCGGGACTGAAACTAGTGGTCATACCCCTTGGCGACCCAAACCAGCACCGGTAGGTTCGGCTTCGGGAGGGTTGAGATGCTGTTGGCTTTCGCCCTGAGCGCCGTGTGCCTGATGGCACCGGTAGATGGCCCGGTCGTCGCCGAATATGCGCCGGTGGGTTCTTACGGCGGCCACTGGGGCATCGACTATGCGGCGGCTGCGGGTTCACAGGTGCGGGCACCTGCCTCGGGCCGGATCACTTTCGCCGGCTCGGTGGCAGGGATGAGATCGGTGACCATCGAACCGGTCCCCGGATTCAAGGTGTCGTTGAGCTATTTGTCGGAGATCGAGCAGTCGTCGGGATCCAGGGTCGATCGGGGTGATGTGATCGGAAGGTCCGGATCACCCCACGGCGTGAACGGGGTCCATCTGTCGACCAGAATCGACGGCGAGTACGTCGACCCCGCGAGCCAACTGGGATGTCGTGACACCGACATCGCCCGGGCGCTCCGGCTGGTGACGCCTCCGGGACCGTATGCTCGCCAACGTGCGCACCGGGATCCTGGGCGGGACGTTCGACCCGATCCATATCGCCCATCTCCACGCCGGCGAGACGGCGTTGTTCGCAGCCGACCTCGACCGGGTGTTGTTCATGCCCGCCGGCGATCCGTGGCAAAAAGGAGCACGTGAGCTCACACCAGCCGCCGAACGTCTGGAGATGACGAGGCTGGCCGTCGAAGAAACGGATGGGTTCGAAGTAGACGATCGTGAGATCGATCGGGACGGTCCTACCTACACCATCGATACGTTGCTCACTTTCCCTTCGGGCGAGGACCTGTTCCTCATCCTCGGCGCTGACGCCGCCCTCGGGCTTCCCACGTGGCACCGCTGGGAGGAGGTCATCGAAAAGGCGGGCATCCTCGTCGTGCCCCGACCGGGCACGGATCCCGCGGCGGTCGCCGCGACGGTTCCCCAGGCCACCATCCTGGAAATGTCGACGCTCGATATCAGCTCGACATCGATCCGTGAATTGGCGGCTTCGGGGCGGCCCTATCGCTTCCTGGTGCATTCAGAAGTCCACCGTTTCATCGACAGCAAGGGCGTCTACACGCAAATGTGAGCAGGCGATATGGTGGGGGCGCAAACGACCAGGAGGCAGCCCCGTAGATAGCGGAAGAGAACAGGCCCGGGTGGCGGCGGACGCCATCTTCAGCAAAAAGGGCATGGACATCGTGTTGCTCGACGTAGAAGGGCTGTTCGTTCTCTCCGACGTCTTCGTGATCGCCACTGGGACCTCCCGTCCACACGTCCAATCGCTCGCCGAGCACGTCGAGGAACGGATGTCCGAGGAACTCGGTCTCAAGCCTCTGCGTAGCGAAGGCCGGGCGGAGGCAGAGTGGGTGCTTCTCGATTTCGGCGATGTCATCGTCCACGTCTTTCAGGCGTCGGCACGTGAGTTCTACGGCCTGGAGCGCTTGTGGGCCGATGCCGAGAAAGTCGATTGGGTGGAGCAGGTCGCCGCCGACGGATGACGCCACTGAAGGGTCAGGAAGAGCCCGAACTGGCGTCTCCACTTGGCACCGGCACCGGGAGCAAACGCCTCAGCAGGAACAACCCACGTGGGGTAGCCAAGTTCAAGACTCCTCGTTAAGACCCCTGATCGGGACGGTGAAGTCATTGTCGACTATCTCCCCGTCGGCTTTCTCCGGGGGTTGGCTCATGGTGGTGCAGGCCGATAACCTGGGGCTTTCCCCAATTGGGGCTGTAGCTCAGCCTGGCAGAGCACCTGACTGGCAGTCAGGGGGTCAGGGGTTCAAATCCCCTCAGCTCCACTCACAATTTCACCTGGCACCATCGGCCAGGGTGCCAATCAGGGTGCCTATCACAACAAGACGACCTGTTTGCGAGCGTTAGAAAACCCCCACCTCACGCAGAAGCCGGGAAGGGTACCAACCGGGATCTCGTCGGTCGGGAGAATCCCCCAAGGGCCTCTACTGTGACCTAGCGGGGAATGGTCCGGCTCATACCCTCGGCCTCGATGTGGACCGAGGACTTGGTGGGGACGTTGGTGGGCTGGTAGTCGTCGTCGCGCCAGCGGCCCTTCCAGGTAACGCACCCGACCCTCGGCGGCCCGGCCCCGCCAAACCACCCCACCGCGCCAGGCGACGACGGCGACTCCCATATAGCTGATCCATCTCACTGCGCGCTCCAACCCTTCACGATTGGATTCGGCAGTAAGCCCTCCCCCACATTGCTACGGCATCCAACTGGACCGCGCTGTGAGGGGACGTTTACCACCGGACTCTTAAAGAAGCCTTAGCGGGCCTCAACTTCATGCGGTCGGACCGTTTTCTCACGCACGGATCAAGATGTGACGCCAACATTGGCCGACGGCGCGGAGATATCTATCGTCACGCCGGCGA
>JBEVIF010000253.1:0-3262 GCA_040510795.1 Acidimicrobiia bacterium | reverse complement strand
TCCCGGAGCCGCCCTCACCATGTCGGTGATCGAGCTATCGGCCGCACAGATCGTGAGCGGTGCCAGTCGCCTCGTCTCGGGTGGGCTGCAATTGGTCCTGTTGGCCTTCGGGATCGTGAGCGCCGCTGAGGCTTTTGGTCTTCCGTCGGCGGAGGTACTGGTGAATGCCCCCCAGAACTTGATCGGCTGGTGGGCGCCTTGGCTGGGGATGGTCGTGTTCGGGATCGGAGTCGCGGTGTTCCATTCGGCGCCCTCGGGCTCGTTGCCCGGGCTCTTCCTCGTCCTTCTGGTGGCCTTCGTTGGTCAGCAGGTGGGGAGCGCGTTCTTCGGTGGTTACGTCGGCGGATTCGTTGGCGCAACCGCGATGACAATCACGGCACGTCTCGTCGAGCGAACCAGGTTCGGCCCCCCTGCCCTCGTCTCGTTCCTTCCCGGGTTCTGGCTTCTTGTCCCTGGAGCGCTGGGCTTGATCGGGGTCACCGAGTACATAGCATCCGGCCCAATCGTCGGGGTGCAGGACTTCCTGGGAACGGTAGGCGCCATGGTTGCCATCGCAGTGGGAGTCCTCTGCGGGTACTTGCTGGTGGACTCGGTCAAGCCCTTGTACCGCCACACGGTGCGCCCGGCCCTGGATTTCCTGCCCTTCCAGCTGATGCCGTCGAACTGGGATGCCGCCTTCGGGGAACGTAAGGCTGATCGCGGGAAAGGAAAGGAAACCAGACGCGACCGTGGTGAGGAAGGTGCATAGGATCGCGATTCGTGACGCAGTCTGACCCGACGCCTGCATCCGCCGGCACCGATGTCAAGGCAGGTCTTGGTGTTCTCCTGGCCACCTGCATCTCGGCATTGGTGGTGAACGCCAACACCTCTGCGGTTTCGATTCTGCTTCCTTCGATTGGCGAGGATGTCGGCGCACCGGTGAGCACCCTGCAATGGGCGGTTACCGGTTATTCGTTGGTAGGGGCGGCGTTCATCGTCACGGCTGGCGCTCTCGGCGACGTCTTTGGCCGCCGCCGCATCTTTCTCGGCGGCCTGGCCCTGTTCATCGTCTCCTGTGCCTTGATCGCCATGACCGACACTGCCGCCGGTGTCATCGGCGGCCGCGCCATACAGGGGGCGGCGGGCTCGACGATCCTGGCTTGTGGCCTGAGTCTGCTCACGGTTGCCTCCTCCGGGTCGGAGCGCCTCCGAGCTGTCTCCCTCTGGGGAGCGGCGTCGGCAATCGGCGCCGCCGCCGGCCCGCTGGTCGGCGGGGTCCTCGTCGATACCGCGGGATGGCAAGCGCTGTTCTGGATCGATGCCGGGATCGCCGCTCTTTGCGTGCCTCTGACATTGCGCCGGGTCGAAGAATCTTTGGACCCAAACCGCTCCCGCAGCATCGATTGGCTGGGCACCTTCCTGGTCGCGGCGATCCTCGCCCCGTTCATACTCGCGGTGAGCAAGGGATCCGAGTGGGGGTGGACCTCACCGGAAACACTCGGCTCGTTCTTGGTCTCGATAGTGGCGGCGATCGCATTCGTGTACGTGGAGCGCCGCTCGGATTCGCCGTTGGTCGACCTGAGCCTGATGAAGAACCGGGCCCTGATCGGAGCCACGCTGGGGATCCTGATCGGAGCGGGCACGATCAACGGGCTCATGTTCGTCTTCAGTCTCTACTTCCAGGATCCGGCGACACTCGGGATGACCGCTCTTCAGGCCGGTCTGGCCACGCTCCCCGCCACAGTCGGTCTCGTGATCCTGGCGCCACTGGTCCCGAGGTTCGCGACCAAGATGGGCACCCGACAGGTGGTCGGTCTCGGTTTCATCATCATGACCGTCGGTTTCGCAGTGCTCATCGGGATCTCTGCGTCGTGGGAATACGCTGCTTTCGTCCTCCCCTTGGTCGCCGTCGCCGCAGGCATGGCCCTGTCCAATGGGCCGTGCTCGGCGGTCGCCACCAGCGCGGTCCCCGAGGAGCAGGTCGGGTCCGCCTCCGGGATATCCAACATGGCCCGCTACGTAGGAGCCGCGGTGTGGACCGCGGTGGTCGCCACCCTTTACGCCGACGTGAGTGCAGACCAGGTCGCATCCGGTGCCTCGGCCGGCGAAGGCCTGGCGGCCGCGGTTGGAGCGGCTGCCGTGTTTCTCACTATCACATCTGCAGCCGGGATCCTCCTGGCTTGGCTGGCCGGCCGGCACCGGCCGCCCGCGCCGATGGCGGTAGATTACGCCGCCGCTGCGACCGCCAGCACCCATACCCTGCCCACTCCGCACCCCTCCTCCGCGGAGCGGGTCGGGGCCGGGGTGTAGGGCACGATCACGAATATTCGCTGGTCTGGAACGCGTCTCGGAGACTGAGGTCGCGTTCGGGCCCGGGCAATAGCGGTCGGGCGCCAGGGTTCAACGCCGTTGGCTCGGCGCCGCGGACAAGGCGGCCGATGAACCCGGTGTCTTCGGCGAAGACTGGCCCGGTACACGCACCGATCATGCCCGTCCCGGGTGGAGTCGGTGTGGCCGAGGCGACCATAACGGCTCTCTTGGTCTTGTTCGGGGTCGAAGAGTCGGTGGCCTTCGCCGCAACGATTGTCTTCCGTGTGATCACGTTCTATCTGCCGGCAGTCGAAGGTTTTTTTGGTGCCCGCTGGTTGAAGCAACACGGCTACATCTGAGAGTACGACGGCTGTGCACCCGTCCTCCGCAGTGAAGTTGGTGCAGGGGTAGGGTCGATTGTCCACGACGCTTCACAAGGAGGCATATCAGCATGACTATTGGACCAATTCAGGGGCTGGTGATCGGGTTCCCGGACAACGAGATGTTCGAGGGTCGGATCGCCGAAGAGCTGGCACGTCTCAGTGATGTTGGACAGATTCGGGTGATCGACGCTGTGTTCGTGACCCGTGACGGTGATGAGATCGATGTGTTGTCGGTTTCTGGTCTCGACGATGAGCAGAGGGCCGAACTGCGGGGCGCGGTCGCCGCCCTGGTGGGGCTGGGAGTGGCTGGAGAAGAGGGTGCATTGGCGATGGCCGAGGCAGGGGCCATGGTCGACGCCGATGCTATGACGGTGGCCGAGTCGGTCGCGGCAGACTTGATCGATGAGCTTCCTGACGGCAGCTCTGCGCTAGTGTTGGCTTTCGAGCATCTGTGGGCGGTGCCTTTGCGGGATGCGGTCCGTGATGCCGGTGGTGTCGTCCTCGCCCACCGTTCCCTGTCTGCGGAGGATTTGATCGGGTTGGGGATGCTGATGGGGTATGCAGCCGAGCTCGAGGCCGAGCAGGAAGCC
>JBEVIF010000252.1:0-8067 GCA_040510795.1 Acidimicrobiia bacterium | reverse complement strand
TCATTCGCCCCTCGACCTGGGGGAAGATCAAGTTCATCACTCAGTTCGTCGCGATCTTTCTCGCCTTCTTCAGGCTCGCCGATCGGTGGGGCCCCTGGTACCTCGACCAGTGGGCGATGCTGATTGCGGTCATCGCCACGGTGGGATCGGCCTGGGGATACATCTCGGCCTTCTGGCACACGGTTCGCTCGGAACCGACCCCAACTCGCACGTGAAGGTCGGTGTCACCGGTGGCAGCGGTGTGGTGGGCCGCGCCCTGATCCGCCACTTGGTCGGCGAGGGGCACCAGGTCAGCGCCCTGGCCCGAACTCCGGCGTCCTCTGCCGAACTGGCGGGCCTCGGCGCCACTCCCGTCGATGGCGACGTGATCGATCCCCCCGGTCTGGGCACGTTGGTCGAGCGTAAGGACTGGGTCTTCCATGTCGCCGGGATCAACGAGATGTGCTCCCCGGACCCCGACCTCATGGACCTGGTCAACATCCAGGGCACACGCAATGTGATGGAGGCTTGCCGCTTCGCCGGAGTGGGGAGGATGATTCACACCTCCTCGGCCGCTGCCATCGGTGAGGAGCACGGGACCATCGGTTCCGAGGAGAGTCGTCATCGGGGGAGCTATCTGTCCCGGTACGAGCGGTCGAAGTATCTCTCCGAGCAGCTCGTCCTCGAGGAGGCAGGCGATCTCGATGTTGTGGTGGTCAACCCCTCATCGGTCCAGGGACCGGGCCGGGCGACCGGTACCGGCAAGCTGATCCTCGATCTCCTGAAGGGAAGGCTCCAATTCCTGGTGGAGACGACCGTGTCGATCGTCGACATCGACGATTGCGCCGAGGGCCACGTTCTCGCCGCGGAACGGGCAGCCACCGGGCAGCGGTACATCCTCAATGGCTCCAGCTCTTCGATGTCAAGGCTGGTTGACCTGTTCAACGAGGTCACCGATCAGAGCCTGACACCGAGATTCCTGCCAGCTTGGGTGGCCACGGCAGGAGCACCTGCCGTGGAGCTCGGGGCGCGGGTCACGAATCGGCGCCCCCCGGTCTGTCGTGAGATGGTCAGAGTGCTCAGGGCTGGTCACACGTACGACGGGAGCCGGGCCACCCGGGAGCTGGGCCTCGAGTACACCCCACTCGAGACCACGATCACCCGCACCGTGGACTGGTTTCGCGACCAGGGTCTGCTGCTCTGAACCACAGGTACCATCGGCCCCCCGATGGTTGCCCCCCTCGAGCCACTCCTGTCTGGTTGGCGGTCCGCCCCTCTACCCGATCTCCACGGCACCTGGTCCGTGGCGCCGGGTGGGCGTGCCTTCGCCATCGCCGGTCTCGCCGACCAGGTCGAGACCTCGCTCCTCGTGGTCGTGCCCGGGGAGAGAGACGCAGAGGAGCTGGTCGACGACATCTCTTTGTTCCTCGACAATGTGCTTCTCGCCCCTGCCTGGGAGACGCTGCCGTTCGAGCATGTGTCGCCGAACATCGGCACCATGGCGCACCGCTCCGAGGCCAGACACGCGTTGGGAATGGCCGATCGGGCAATCGTGGTCAGCAGCGTCCGGGGCGCGATTCAACGCCTCAGCCCGTCGGCGCACACACCACTGATCCTGACTCCGGGCGACGAAGTGAGCATGGACACCCTTTCCCGTGCCCTGGCCGACCTCGGATACTCCCGTACCGATCGGGTCGAGGCACGTGGCGAGTTCGCAGTTAGGGGCGGGATCGTCGATGTGTTCCCGGCACAGGCGGACAATCCGGCGCGGCTCGACTTCTGGGGTGATCAACTCGAGGAGACGCGGGCCTTCTCGGTGTCCACCCAACGCTCCGAAGACGTCGTGCCCCGGCTCGTAGCTTTCCCGGCTCGGGAGGTCCGGCCGGATCCACTGATTCGCGATCGGGCTGCCCAACTGGTCCGGAGTGAGCCGTGGAGTGCTTCCACCTGGGATCGGATCGTGGAGGGGCAGATCTTCCCTGGCATCGAGTCGTGGCTTCCCTGGCTGGCTGAGCCGATTTCCATGATCGACGCCTTGCCCGAAGACGCAGGCCTGGTCATCGTCGAGCCGAGCCGTGCCCTGGACCGTGCCCGTGAGCTGGTAAAGGAGGAGTCAGAGCTCGCCGCCGCCCTTGCCCCAACTTGGGGCGACCAAGCGCCGGTCGCTGGAGAGCACCCGGCGCTGTTCCTCGATCTGGAGGAGAGTCTCGCCGGCAGGGCTCATCTGCGAATGCCGTCGAGCCCCACGGGGCCCGGCGACCCGGTTGTCGAGATCAACGCACTCGACGCCATCCCCGGGAGCCCCGAGTCGGTAGCGGCAGGGGTGGGGAGGCTGCTGGGCCGGCAGGTCGACACGGTGATAGCCATGGATGGAGAGGCCGCCGCTGATCGCGTGGCCGCGGCGCTGGCCGAACAGGGCCTCGTGCTCGACCGTCTTCCAGCTCTGGTGACTCCAAGATCGGGAGTGATCCCCCTTGGGATACACAAGGGCTTCGTCGCCCCTTCGATCGGGGTGGCGGTCCTCGGCGAGCAGGAGATCGCCGGCCGACGGAGAGCCCATCGCCGGTCTGCCCGGTCACGGGCCGAGGTCGGCCAGCAGTACCGGGACCTGACCGAGGGAGACTTCGTGGTCCATCACCAGCATGGGATAGGCCGGTTCGAGGGCTTGGTCTCGCGCACGATGGCCGGGATCGAGCGCGATTACCTGATCATCGCCTACGCCGCAGGGGATCGGCTCTATGTGCCGGTCGACCAGCTTGCAGCCGTCCGCCGCTACACGGGTGGCGAGGTTCCCCGTGTTTCTCGCATGGGGGGCAAGGACTGGTCGGACCAGAAGACCAAGGTTCGCAAAGCGGTGGCGGCGGTCGCTCAGCAGGTCGTCGAACTACACCGAATCCGAGCCGCCGCCACCGGCCACACCTATGAGCCGGACACGCCCTGGCAGCGGGAGATGGAGGGCTCCTTCCCGTACGAAGAGACGCACGATCAGATGCAGGCCATCGTCGACGTCAAGCGGGACATGGAGGCCGGACAGCCGATGGACCGGCTCGTCTTTGGCGATGTCGGCTATGGCAAGACCGAAGTCGCGATCCGGGCCGCATTCAAGGCGGTTCAGGCGGGGAAGCAGGTGGCCGTGCTCGCCCCCACCACGCTCCTCGCCCAACAGCATCATCAGACGTTCGCCGAGCGATTCCAGAGCTATCCGGTCAATGTCGAGGCCCTGTCCCGCTTCCTCACTCCCAAACAGCAGAAGACAGTCGTCGCCGGTCTTGCCACGGGCGAGGTCGATGTGGTGATCGGCACCCATCGACTGCTCTCCGACGACATTCATTTCAAGGACCTCGGCCTTCTCGTCGTCGACGAGGAGCAGCGATTCGGCGTGACCGCCAAGGACGCGATCAAGAGGATCAAAGTGGGCGTGGACGTCCTCACTCTCACCGCGACCCCGATACCGAGGACGCTGGAGATGGCGCTCACCGGGATCCGCGACGTCTCACACATCCGGACCCCACCCGAGGATCGTCATCCGATCCTGACCTACGTCGGGCCCTATGACGAACAGTCGGTTTCGGCGGCGATCCGGAGGGAGATCCTCCGGGAGGGTCAGGTCTTCTACGTCCACAACAGGGTCCAGTCCATCGACCGCGCCGTCGCCCGTCTCCAGGAGCTGGTGCCGGACGCGAGATACGTCGTCGCCCACGGGCAGATGTCAGAAGGTCAGCTGGAGCAGGTGATGATCGATTTCTGGAGCGGCGAATACGACGTGATGGTGGCCACCACCATCATCGAGTCCGGGCTCGACCTGCCCAAGGTGAACACCCTGATCGTCGAGCGTGCCGATCTGCTTGGTCTCGCCCAGCTGTATCAGCTGCGAGGCCGGGTAGGAAGGTCTGATCAGCGGGCGTATGCCTATCTCTTCCACCCTGCCGACCAGTCGCTGACCGAGGATGCCCATCGGCGGCTCGAGGCAATTGGGGAGGCGACCGATCTGGGATCGGGCTTCCAACTGGCCTTGCGTGACCTCGAGATCAGGGGGGCAGGGTCGATCCTTGGCGAGGTGCAGAGCGGCCACATCGCAGCGGTGGGATTCGATCTCTACGCCGAGCTGGTGGCGGAGGCGGTTTCGGAGCTCGAGGGGAGGGAGCCGGTCATCACGACGCAACGGGAGGTCCGCATCGACCTGCCTGTGGACGCCCATATGCCGGACTCGTATGTCGCCGACCAGGAGCTGCGACTCGAGGCCTATCGCCGACTGGCTACGACTACCACCAACGCGGAGGTCGACGATGTCGCTGCCGAATGGGTCGACCGGTTCGGGCCGCTACCTCCAGAGGCGGAGGCTCTCATCTCCCTGGCCCGGCTTCGGGTAGAGGCGTTGCGGGTCGGTCTCGAGGAGCTGGTCCAGCTGCGTCATGAAGTGAGAATGGGCCCGGTCGACCTGAAGAGTTCGCAGGAGGTGAGACTGAAACGGCTCCAGCCCCGCTCAGTCTTGAACGCCCAGGAGGGTGTGATCTTCATCCCCGCTCCCCGCGACCTGGTACCAGGGCTGATCGCCTTCCTGCGTGAGATGTGGGATCCAAGTACTTAGTCCTTGGTACTCGGTACGAAGACGGTTCCTATACAATTCTCCAGTCCCCCTCTTTCGAAGGATTTCGTCTTGAAGAAGCTTGCATTGCTCCTGGTCATGGCCGCTCTCGCCCTAGCCGCTTGCGGCAGTGGCGGCGGTGTGGCCGCAACTGTCAACGGTGAGGACATCACCGTCGACGATGTCGAGGCCTTGATCGTCGGTGACGGGTCCGAGATACCCAAGGCAGACTTTGCCACCGCCCTCGGCTTCCTCGTCCAGCAGCAGATCGTGGCCGACGCCGCCGAATCCGAGTTGGGGATTGTGATCCCGGAGGACGACATCACGGCCGAGGCCGATTCGCTGATCGAGGGATCATCGACCGAAGGGCAGACTCGTGAGGAGTTCCTCGAGGCGCAACAGGCAACCGAGGAGTTGTTGCAGCAGGTCGCCCATAGCCAGCTGCTGGTCGCCGAGATCAGTGAGACCTTGCAGGCTGATGTCGAACAGCCCACCCAGGAGGAGATCGACACTTTGATCTCCGATGCAGAGGCGCTCTTCTGCTCTTCGCACATCCTGGTTGGTTCCGAGCAAGAGGCAAATGACGTCCTTGCGCGCATCGAGGCAGGCGAGGACTTCGCCACTCTCGCCGCCGAGGTGTCGACCGATACTGCGAGCGGGGCGCAAGGGGGCGATCTGGGCTGCTCTGCTCCGGAGACCTACGACCCCGCTTTTGCCGCGGCCCTGACCGAGGCGGAGGTTGGTGTTCCCACCGCCCCCGTTGAAAGTCAGTTTGGCTTCCACGTCATCCTGCTCAGGGACGACGAGCTGCCTACCGAGGCAGAGGCCATCGAGTCGCTCACCGCCGATGCATCGAGCGCGGCGGCCAACACGTGGTTCACCGAGCAGTTCGAATCAGCCGAGGTGACCGTGGACGAGACCTATGGCACGTGGGAGGCGACCCCGACACCCCAGGTGGTCCCGCCGACCGAGTGATCACGGTCACAGGTCTCGGCCCCGGCGATCTCGACCGGATTCCGGCGGCAGTCCGCTCGATCTTGCTCGAACCCGGCCGGACATTGATCGTCCGCACCGACCAGCACCCGGCTGCCGAACAACTGGCCGCGCTCAGGGAGGTGATCACCTGTGACGACCTCTACTTGACTGGGGAATCGTTCGAAGAGGTGTATCGGGCGATCGCGGATCGGGTTCTGGAGGCGGCTTCGAACGGGCCCGTCGTCTACGCCGTACCGGGCAGCCCTCTCGTCGGTGAGTTCGCGGTCAGGATGCTGAGGGACTCGGGTGCCGAGCTCGAGCTGATCCCGGCCGAATCCTTCATCGACGCAATCCTCGACGAGGTTCGATACGACCCACTGGACCGGGGTTTGCAGATCCTCGATGGTCACGACCTGCCCGAGCCTCTCGTGCTGGACAAACCAACCATCATCGCCCAGCTCGACCGTCCCGAGGTTCTGGCCGATGTAGCCGCACGGATCGGGCGGGTCCTCCCCGAGGAAGCCAGGATCCTGATGCTGACAGGTCTGGGCGCCCCCGAGGCGGTCCGGCTCGAGACGTCTCCCGACGAAATCGACTCTGCTCTGGCCGGATACCGGACGTCGATGTTCATCGACACCGATCCGGGAGGTCTCATCGGCGCGGTGCGGACCATGACGATTCTGCGCGATGAGTGCCCCTGGGACCGGGAACAGACCCATCAAACTCTGGTCAAGTATCTCGTCGAAGAGACCTACGAGCTCATGGATGCGGTAGGGAAACTCGACTCCGACGGGATCGACTGGGTCGGCTATGCCGCTGTCGAGGACGAGCTGGGGGATGTCCTGCTCTCGGTCCTCTTCCACGCAGCCATCGCCAGGCAGACGGGTGTCTTCGATATCGATGACGTGGCGGAGGTCATGAGGCAGAAGCTGGTGCGTCGCCATCCACATGTCTTTGGCGAGGTCGACGTCGATTCGGCCGCAGATGTGAAGCGGAACTGGGATCAGATCAAGGACGAGGAAAGGGGCTCCGGGCGGGAGTCGCAAATGGACGGGGTCCCGAGTGCGCTGCCGGCCATCCAGCGCGCCTCGAAGGTCCAGAACCGGGCGGCGAAGGTGGGGTTCGACTGGTCCGAGGCAGCTGAGGTCCTGCCCAAGGTCAGAGAGGAAATCGACGAGCTCGAGGCGGTCCTCACCGATCCATCCGAGGCGGAGTCGGAGGTGGGCGATGTCCTGTTCTCGATTATCAATCTGGCCCGTCATCTCGGCATCGACGGCGAGCTCGCGCTGCGCGGGGCAGTCGATCGTTTCGAGACCCGATTCCGAGCAATGGAGTTGGCCGGACCGCTCGACGGCTTGACGCTGGACGAGCTCGACCGGCGCTGGGAACACGCCAAGAAAAGAAATCCTGCGTTGTAGGTTGTACGGGCTGCCGGACCCACAACCCACAACCCACCATTCGGAACCATGATGACTCAGCCCAAGATCGAGCGCATCCTCGCTCGCCAGATTCTCGACTCGCGGGGCAACCCAACGGTGGAGGCCGAAGTCCACACATCGGGCGGTGGATTCGGACGGGGCGCCGTGCCCTCCGGGGCCTCGACCGGCACGCTCGAGGCCGTCGAGCTGCGTGACGGTGGAGAACGGTGGGGGGGCAAGGGGGTGACCAAGGCAGTCGGCAACATCGTCGACCGGATCGCACCCGCCCTGGTTGGGATCGATGTCACTCATCAGGAGCGCATCGATCAGATGATGATCGACCTCGACGGGACTACCACCAAGGGCAAGCTCGGGGCCAACGCGATCCTCGCCGTTTCGCTGGCGGTGGCCAGGGCCGCATCGTCCGCCGTGGGCCTTCCTCTCTACCGGTACCTCGGTGGCCCCGCCGCACAGGTGCTTCCGGTGCCCTGTCTCAATGTGCTCAATGGCGGTGCGCACGCTGCAAACTCGGTTGACATCCAGGAGTTCATGGTGGTGCCTGCGGGCCTCCCCTCCTATACCGAGGCGCTTCGCGCCGGGGTCGAGGTGTATCACGCCCTCAAGAAGGTGGTCGCCGGACGCGGTCTCGGTACCAATGTCGGCGATGAGGGGGGATTTGCCCCGGATCTGCCCACCAACGAGGCTGCGCTGGAGCTCCTGGTAGAGGCCATCGATGTGGCCGGCTATCGGATCGGTGACGAGATCTCCCTTGCACTCGACGTGGCCGCCACCGAGTTCCATCGGGAGGGTCAATACCACCTCGAAGGCGGCGAATTGGACTCGGCGGAGATGGTGGATTACCTGGCGGGGCTTTCCGAGCGTTATCCACTGGTCTCGATCGAGGATGGGATGGCCGAGGACGACTGGGAGGGTTGGAAGGCCCTGACCGACCGCTTGGGTCAGGAGATCCAGTTGGTCGGCGACGATCTGTTCGTGACCAACGAGGAGATACTTCGCAAAGGCATCGCAGAAGGCGTGGCCAATGCCATCCTGATCAAGGTGAACCAGATCGGATCCGTCTCCGAGACCTTGCACACGATGGGCGCTGCC